>JABDQY010000043.1 GCA_013042025.1 Bacteroidia bacterium | reverse complement strand
TGGACAACTAACATCAAAAGGACTGCCTCCAGCAATTGCAGCACAATAGTGATTGATGTCAATTTCAAGATTCTCAAGCTCTTCCACTCGTATTCGATGCACTTGATCTCTATTTATTTTACCAACTCTTAAAATTGCTTCAAATTCACTATCTGCAGTTTCATCTTCCGGTCGCATTTGTAAAATGAGAATTTTTTTCATGCAAGAAATCTAGGATTATCGTTTTTTAACTATTTCCGAAAACAAATTAAATCAAATACTATCTACAAAAGCTTTAAAAACTTTTTTATGAAGTTCAAGATCCAAATTAGGAGATAAGGATACCCGGGCAATGTAATCTTTGTCGCCTTCTTTAGTAGTTCCTTGAGTAGATGTGGCTGGTATCGTCCAATAACACCCCTTTAATTGTCCATAGCTCACACAGTACTTGCTTTCATTGGGAATTTGTGTAATCATCATCTTAATTAATTTATGATTAAGCTCTCTCTTATACAATTCTCGTTCTTCATCTGTATTTCCTTTTGTTGGAAGATCCAATGAAAATACAGAAGGAGTAAACCCTTGTTTTGCTAGTTCTTCAGAAACAAAATTGATTTTTGCCTCTGGTAAGGTATCCTGGATGAAGTTTACGAAATCACGTGTATTTGCATAAGCATCTTTAATCCGTTGATTCATTGAAGGTAATTGCGTGGCTAAGATACCCATTTGAAGGTTTCTAGCCTTGTTATCACAGAGTGTTAGGTGCTTTTCAATATAGTTCAACAAGCTTTTCGTATTTGTATTTCCTACGCAGTAACCAGCAGTGCATTGTCCTCCACTTGGGAACTTGGAACCACTTACGTACGATATAGCTCTTACTGTAGATAATATCTCACCTTCACCTAGAAAATGCTTATTAGGACAGAATGTTTGGTCTAAAATGAAAACAGGATCCACAGCAATTTCTCCTGAAGCTGTATTACGGGTTGTACTTAGTGCCTCTTTCAGTTTAATAAGGTCAGGAACTTCTACTCTGGGGTTGGTAGGAATTTCAGCAATTACATAAGGAATGGCATCTTCTTTAGCAATTTGATCTAACACTAAATCAATACTTTGAACCATATCGTGATCACCATCTACAGGTAAATCAAGCACTTGAACCTTGTCTAGGCATGCTGCTACCCGCCTTGCTTGATCATTGGTTCCACCATAACAATTCGGAGGAACAACAAAACGTATTTCCTTATCTGGATACTTATCTACGGCATAATGGATTAAGCCCATCATTATTGCATATTGCATAGACAGTCCACTTGAAGCTGTAAGTGGCATTGAATCTGTTCTAGTTATGGCTTTAATCGAATTAAAGACTTTGGTTTTATTTCCTTCAACATCACTTTTAATTGTATGAACTGAAGACTTATCAATCAGTAATTTCAATGCATCAAGAGAATTAGCAGGTGTCATAGCAATTGTCTCTCTTCTTCGCACGTGTTGAATTTCTGAAACATAGTCTTTGTTTCGCTCATCATTTACGAGTAGAATACTTCCTAGGTGAGAATGAATTCCAATAAAAAAGTCAACATTAGGATGAAGCTGAATTGAATTCATTTCATCTTGATGCGAAACAAAAATGGTACTTCCATTAAAATCAGAAATATTATCTTCTGGAGATATTCGTTTTAGATCGAATTGATAACCATAAATTGATCGAAGCATTTCTGCATCAAAACATTCTGGTAGTTCCCCTGTATAAAGAATTTGAGTATGTTTATTATCTATTAGGTTTTTTCTAAGAATCGCAAATATTGGTATCGTTTTAGATGAAAAACTTATAACGTCTTTTGGGTTAAGGTTGTTTAAATTAGCGATTACCCATTCCAAGATGCATGAAAGTGGGTGTCCTAAACGAATATAGTCGTAAGCTGTAGGTAAAGCGGCTAATGCTTCCGGTTTAGAATTATTCGTGTTAAATAAGGCTTCAAAACGATTGAGGAATTCAGTTTTTGCCAACTTTTCATTGTAAATATCAAGTCGATGTGTCGTTAAATCAAACCAATCTGATGGCATGTTTTTGATTACATCTTTTATATAATTTAGTATTTTATTGTCGTGCATTTGTGCCCTTTTTTAAGAGGTTGGCAATATACATTGATTAGTTTTTTTTAATGGGGAGAATGCTAGAATTGTTATTATTTTTTCTACACTTGACCAATAAACAATTTGACTTAATTTCGCACCTCCAATTGCTCACGTGGTGAAATTGGTAGACACGCCAGCTTGAGGGGCTGGTGTCCGCTTTAGGACGTGCTGGTTCGAATCCAGTCGTGAGCACTTATTGACTAAAGATTCCCACAAGACTGAACAATGAGAATAATAAATTTATTCATTATTCTCTGAGTGAAGGATTGTACAACCGGTAGGTTGAATCTTTAGTTCCCTATACGGCAAGACTGGAACATATTATCCAGTCATTCATTCTCTCAATTTATTTTATATGTAACCTGTTTCAATTGAACAATAGTTTGTTTGGGTTTCAACAACTAGACTGGATATTATAATCCATGTTTAAATCCATTTATTATTTTTTTAGTGAAGGATTGTACAACCGCTAGTAATAACTTGATTTCTTCACAGTGACCTTTTGAATTTGACCCATTTTCAAGGTGATATAGCGTAAAAAAATAAGCAGTGCAGTGTACAGCAAATAATATCTAAACATAATGAAGTTCTGGATAAATGAATACTCACTTGTAACAATCTCAAGCACCTTTTATTTTTTAGCGGATGAGCCGTAGTAAAATGGCGATAAATTCAAGCTGTCTTGATCTTTTTGCATCTTTTTGCATCAAGGTAAATAGTGGAATAAATAGAATTATTCTCTCATACTTTTTCAAAAAAGTATTGCAAAAACTTAAAAGTATGAAGGGCTGCATTTTGAGTCGTCACGCCAGCCTCTCGCCGCTTTGCCCTCAAAATCGCCACAATCGCTCATCCGTCAGCATACTTTTGTCCAATGCTTTTTTGACAATAGGATTTTATATAAAAAAAGGCTCCTGTAAACAGAAGCCTTTTTCATTTATGTAGAACTTATTTATTCAATTATCAATCTTTTAACCGCTGAAACTTGATCTGAATTGGTCAATTTAAGTATGTAAACTCCTTTTGGATAATCATCAAGCATAATACTGATGAGGTTTCTTCCTTTGTCCAATGGAATAGAGCGAACCAGTCGACCATTAATATCCGTTAAATTAATTCTACCTTCTCCCATGCTAGGATCTGAAATTGAAATTGTTACATTATCAGAAGCAGGATTTGGATAGATCTTGATTAGTGAGTTCAATTCTAGCGTACCAACTGAAACATCATCGCATGGAGGAAGAGCTAAACAAATGTCCTTATAGCATACATCACCGGTTACTACATTTGTTAATATCACTCGGAAGCAAATTATAGAATCTGCTACACCCAAGTCGGTAAATATGGTGTTGATAGTCGTTGTACCAGGTGGTATTGGATTCGGTGAAATTGGTCCAAAGCTTCCTTCTGGAATTGGAACTATACTCACTGAAGCATTTGTGCCCATAGGATTGGTTACATCCAATTGAACATTATACGACCATAGTCCGCCTTGCATCTCTTCTTCACAATGAGCACATAAACCAGTTACATCAAGCAAACATTTCTCTTTACACGGTTTGTAGATAATTCTAAATGAATCGCAACACGTTCTTTGTGTTATAGAATCATAGAAAAATGCCGTAATCATAACTCCACCAGGATTTAAAGGTGGTAGGTCTGTATATGTGAAGCATACGTAGTTTGCTCCGTTGTTAACTGTAATTGGATTAGGGCTGAACGATGAGTTTGGAGCAACAAGAGTGAGTTGCGTTCCATTGCTACCTGCCCAGTTAATATTTACACATCCATAGTACATCGGATTACCACTTCCATCAAATCCAATGCAGTCAAATGGTTCTTGACTAACAATAGATACTTCGCATTCTTCATCTTTACAAGGAGGTTTGCGGATACAAATTGTAGTGTCACATCGGTCTGTTTGATCCCAAATTGATATATCAAAACATATAGTATCTGTATATGGAGATATATCTGTAAAGACACCAGTAATGATGTTTGCACCGTTGTTTACAATGCTAGTAGAAAGTGAAGAAACAATTCCATCAGGTGACGTTATTGAAATGCTTGCACCGTTTGCTAACGTGCTATTAACGTTAAATATTAGGTTATAGGTTTGATTTCCATGAGCATCAACAGGGCCACAAGCAATCTCTACGTCCGCTACAATATCGCATCCTCCGCACGGCACAAAGGTGATGTCTATTAGATCTGACTCTACTTCACAACCAACAGAATTGGTTATAACTACAGAATATGCTCCTGCTTGATAGAGTGGTATGTGAAGTGTATCACTGGTAGATCCAACTATTGGGGTGCCATTAAAATACCATTGATATTTGGTGTAACCTGTAGGTGCATACCAAACCAATTGCGTAACTGTATCGCAGATTTCATAACAACCTACCATCATTCCACATAAGTCAGGAAGTCGATGAACAGTTATGATATCACTTGCTTCACATCCATTACTATCGGTTACAGTAACTTGGTAGTTGTTGGGTATCGGAGTTATTAACGTATCATTTTGTAATCCAGTACTCCAGACCATATCAACTAAGTTGGTACTTGTACTATTCGCAACCAATATGTTAGAATCACCTTCACATAAGGTGCTTGTAGATGTGATTGCAACATTTGGATTTGGATGTACAATAAAATCTAGAGAATCTTTACTCTTACAACCAAAACTGTTCGTTACCTCAACTTTTATTGAATGTGAGCCAACAGATGCGGAATTGTAGTAATAGGTATTCCCATACCAAGGAGGTTGCGTTACACCGTCAAGAGTATATAGGAACGAGTTTGCAGGGTAGGGTGATGCTATGAAGAATACATCGCTTTCTCCTTCACACCAAACTGTTTTACCCAATATAGTTGAATTCGGAATCGGGTTAACTAAAACAACAGTATCCGCAACTTTGTAGAAGCAACCTTTATCATCGTAAATATCTACACCATAGTTTCCTGTATACTTAGCAGTTATTGTTGGTGCTGTTGATGTTGTGGTCCATAGATAATTGTATGGAGGATAGCCACCAGAAGGAACCACCGTAATATCTACACTGTCACCAAAACAGAATTCATTCGGGCCGGAAAGACTTAAAATACCGCTTAAGTTATTAGGTAAAACGACTATTGATTGTATTGCACTATCTAAACAACCGTATTGATTGGTAATAGTAAGGTTAACATTAAAAGAACCAGCGGATGAGTAAGAACGATAAGGACTATTGAGCAATGAACTTGCTCCGTCTCCAAAGTCCCATATCTGATCCAATATTGGGGAAGAAGTATTGTTAAAAAGTACTTGAGCACCAACACAAACAGAATCACTTGCTGTAAATGAAGCTGATGTTGGAGCTACAATCGTAATCGATTTGGTTATATCACAAACTCCGCTAATTGTAAGGGTTATGTTATAGGTACCTGGTGATAAAGAAGTTGTAAAGTCTGTTGATGTTGACAGAGTACCTCCACCATTAATGCTCCACGCATAGGATGGGGTAGGTGCAAGTGCATAAATCTTGGTGATATTGTTGAATGTCACAGTGTAACTACTGCTATAATCAACGCAATTTACAGTTGCATAAAAATCTGGGATATAATTTATTGTATCGGAGCGATCTCTGCATACCAAACAAGAATCACTAGAGGTTGTGCTCGCATCAGGTACTTTACCACATATTTTTATTTTATAAACTCCTGGTTCTGTATACGTATGTGTTACATTATTCCCTGAAGCATAGTTTGTTCCTAAATTATAAATGTCTCCAAAGTCCCATCCAATGTCAAATACGTTTGAAGCATTGTAAACGAAACTATCTGTATTACATCCTTGTCTAATAATACCAAAACCTAAACTGTAATTCTCGGGATTACATGTATCACATGAAATGGTGTCTATCTGTATAACATTACTTGTAGAACTACAACCGAAAGCATTTGAACATACAACATAATAAGAACCCAATGTAGTTGCAGTATACGAGCTAGAAGTACCAATGGATGTCCCACTTGGAGCCTTATACCAATTGCAAGATGTAGTA
>JABDQY010000041.1 GCA_013042025.1 Bacteroidia bacterium | reverse complement strand
GTGTTGAGCCTCAATCAGAAACTAACTGGAGACTTGCTAATAACTATAATGTTCCAAGAATTGGGTTTGTTAATAAAATGGACCGTCAGGGTGCAGATTTCATTAACGTATGTGCTCAAGTTAAGGAAATGCTCGGAAGCCATGCTTTGCCACTTCAACTAAATATTGGTTCTGAAGATGGATTTAGAGGTGTTGTTGATTTGATAAACTTTAGAGGAATTACTTGGAATGATGAAGACCAAGGGATGACTTTCCAGGAAATAGAAATTCCTGCTGATATTGTAGATGAAGCTAGACAGCTAAGAGAAGAACTTCTTGAGGCAGTTGCTGAGTTTGATGATACTCTTATGGAGAAGTATTTTGAGGATTCAGAATCTTTAACCGAAAGAGAGATTTTAGATGCACTGAGATCTGCTACGATTGCTGGTAAGGTAGTGCCAATGATGTGTGGTTCTGCATTTAAGAACAAAGGTGTACAAGCAATGCTTGATATGGTAATGGAAATTCTTCCATCTCCATTGGATCAAGAAGCTATTGAAGGAATAAATCCTAACACTGAAGAGCCAACTACAAGAAAGCCATCAATAGAAGAACCATTTGCAGCTTTAGCATTTAAAATTGCAACAGATCCATTTGTTGGTAGACTTTGTTTTACTAGAGCATATTCTGGATTATTAGATTCAGGTTCGTATGTATTAAATACAAGAACAAATAAGAAAGAGCGTATTTCTAGAATTTTCCAGATGCACGCTAATAAGCAAAATCAAATTCCTCAATTACAAGCAGGAGATATTGCTGCACTTATTGGGTTCAAAGATATTAGAACAGGTGATACATTATGTGCTGAAAAAGCACCAATTGTATTAGAATCAATGGATTTCCCAGATCCAGTTATTGGTGTAGCTATTGAGCCTAAAACTCAAGCTGATGTTGATAAACTTGGTATGGCTTTAGCAAAACTTGCTGAAGAGGATCCAACTTTCGTTGTAAGATCTGATGATGAAACTGGTCAAACCGTAATTTCTGGTATGGGTGAATTGCATCTTGAAATTATTATCGATCGTTTAAAAAGAGAATTTAAAGTTGAGGCTAACCAAGGTGCTCCTCAGGTAGCTTATAAGGAAACTATTACTCAAGCTGTTAAACATAGAGAAACCTATAAGAAACAGTCTGGTGGTAGAGGTAAGTTTGCTGATATTCAGATTGAAATGATGCCAGGTGATGAAGGAAAAGAAGGTCTTGAATTCATTAATGAGATTGTAGGTGGTGCTATTCCAAGAGAATTTATCCCTTCAGTTGAAAAAGGATTTAAAGAAGCAATGAAGAACGGAATCCTTGCAGGATACGAAGTTCAGAACTTAAAAGTAAGATTATTTGATGGTTCTTTCCACCCAGTAGATTCGGATTCTTTATCTTTTGAAACGGCAGCAAAATTTGCGTTTAGAGAAGCTTGTAAAGTTGCAGGTCCAGTATTATTAGAACCAATCATGAAACTTGAGGTAATTACTCCTGAAGAAAACATGGGTGATGTAATGGGTGATTTGAATAGAAGAAGAGGTCAAATGCAAGGAGTTGATGAAAAAGGTGGTGCTCAAGTGGTAAAAGCTACTGTTCCTTTATCTATGATGTTTGGTTACGTTACAGATTTAAGAACTATCACATCTGGTAGAGCAACTTCTACAATGGAATTCACAAGATATGATGCAGTTCCAAGAGGACTAGCAGACGAAGTTATAGCTAAAGTAAACGGAACAGCAAAAGCATAAAATAATGATTAATCAAAAAATAAGAATAAAGCTTAAGTCTTACGATCATAACTTGATTGATAAATCAGCTGAGAAGATAGTAAAGTCTGTTAAAGCAACAGGTGCAGTTGTTAGTGGTCCAATTCCACTTCCAACACAAAAGAAGATTTATACAGTTCTTAAATCTCCGCACGTAAATAAAAAAGCAAGAGAACAATTCAAATTGAATTCTTATAAGAGATTAATGGATATTTATAGCTCTAGTGCTAAAACTGTTGATGCCTTAATGAAGCTAGAATTGCCAAGTGGAGTAGACGTAGAAATTAAAGTTTAAAAGAGATGTTAAGTTTTATAGGAAAGAAAGTTGGAATGACTACCGTTTTTACCGATCACGGTAAAAAAGAGCCTTGCACCGTAATTGAGTGCACGCCTAATGTAGTTACTCAAATTAAAACGGTAGAAACTGATGGCTACAATGCCGTGCAGATTGCTGCTGTTGAGAAGAGAGAAAAAAGTTCAAATAAACCAGAAATGGGTCACTTTGCTAAAGCTAAAACTACACCTAAAAAAGTTGTAGTTGAGGTTAGAGACTTTAGTAATGAAGTTAATCTAGGTGATTCTTTAAGCGTAGATATGTTTGAAGAAGGAGAATTTGTTGACGTATATGGTAACTCTAAAGGAAAAGGTTTTCAAGGGGTTGTTAAACGTCATGGTTTCCATGGTGTTGGTGAGGCTACTCACGGTCAGCACAATAGATTAAGAGCTCCAGGTTCGTTAGGTGCTGGTTCTACACCATCAAGAGTATTTAAAGGTACTCGAATGGGAGGAAGAACTGGAAACACGAGAAATAAGATGCAGAACTTAAGAGTACTTAAGGTTGATGCAGAAAACAATGTATTGGTTGTTAGGGGAGCTATCCCAGGACACAAAGGAGCTTACGTAGTAATAGAAAAGTAAAATGAAAGTTAAAGTATTAAATACATCAGGAGCAGAAACAGGTAAGGAAGTTACTTTACCTAAAGAAATATTTGGTGTTGAACCAAATGATCATGCTATCTATTTAGATGTTAAGCAATATTTAGCAAACCAAAGACAAGGAACGCACTCATCTACTGAAAAAGGTGATGTTACTGCTTCTACAAGAAAGATAAAGAAACAGAAAGGTACTGGTACTGCAAGAGCAGGAAGTGTTAAATCTGGTGTTTTTGTAGGTGGTGGTAGAATGCATGGTCCTCGTCCAAGAGATTATAGTTTCAAGTTAAATAAGAAATTAAAACAAGTAGCTAGAACTTCTGCATTGTCGTATAAGGCAAAAGGGAAAGAAGTATTTGTATTAGATGCTATTGAAATGGATAGCCCTAAAACAAAAGGTTACAAGGATATTTTAAGTAACTTGAAAATGAGTGATAAGAAAACATTGATGTTAGTGCCTGAGTACAATACCAATGTTTATCTTTCTTCAAGAAATATTCCTAATGCAACAGTGTTGAAAGCTTCAGAAGTGAACACTTACAGTATTTTAAATGCAAACAGCATCATTCTTGTGGAAGGTTCAATTGATAAATTAAAAGAAACATTAAACTAAAATGGCTGTACTAGTAAAACCTTTAATAACTGAAAAAATGTCTTTGTTAAGCGAAAACAAAGGTCAATATGGTTTTGTAGTTGATTTAACTGCAACCAAACCAGAAATTAAGGCAGAAATAGAGCAAGTATACAATGTAGAGGTTGAAAAAATTAGAACCTTAATTGTATCTGGAAAGAGAAAAACAAGATTTACGAAATCTGGTGTTGCTAACGGAAGAACTTCTAATTATAAGAAAGCTATTGTTAGTTTAAAAGGAGATCAGAGTATTGATTTTTACGAAAACATTTAATTAAAGAGAGATGGGTATAAAGAGAATAAAACCGGTAACGCCAGGACAACGATTTAAGTTGGCTGTAACCTTTGAAGCACTTACTGCAAGTAAGCCAGAGAAGAGCTTATTGGCTCCACTTAAAAAAACAGGTGGTAGAAACGATACAGGTAAAATGACCATGCGTAATAGAGGTGGTGGTCACAAAAGAAGATACCGTATTATTGATTTTAAAAGAAATAGATATGAAACTGCTGAGGTTCTTACTATCGAGTATGATCCGAATAGAACAGCGTTTATCTCTTTAGTTCAATATAAAGATGGTGAGAAAAGATACATTCTTGCTCCTAAAGGATTAAAAGTTGGACAGAAAATTAACAGTGGACCTGGAGCAACTCCAGATACAGGAAACGCACTTCCTTTAAG
>JABDQY010000038.1 GCA_013042025.1 Bacteroidia bacterium | reverse complement strand
TACTAGAAGGGTCCAGCAATGTATCCGTCTCGAAGTAATATTTTGTTTGATCCTCGTCGTTAGAAATTAAAAACTCAAAATAGTTTTTATTCGGCAATACTGCTAAATAAACTCCTGACTCCAGTTTCTCATCTCCCCTAAAATGAAAGACCCCATTTTCACAAACAGAAGTATCTCTTAGATATTGTTTATCCGCAAAATGGTTTGCTAATAATAACTCCTCAGGACAACTCAATCCATTTACTTTTATTGAAATGTCGTATTTCTGAGCTTGAGCAAACGATAGTGTAATTAAGCCAATAACTAACAACAAATATTTCTTCATCAATTTTCTGTTTCTTTAATTTGTACAAATATAATACTCCGTAGATGCCTCAATTAACAATTTGGTTGCATCAACTGAGGCAATAAACTTCAAAAACTATGCCTAAAGAATTAAACAATTCGTTTTTTGATATGGTTCATCAGGTCGTTCGGCTTATCCCAAAAGGTAAAGTGACAAGTTACGGTGCGATAGCAACATACCTTGGGTCTGCTAAATCCGCACGAATGGTGGGATGGGCATTAAATAAATCTTCGCATGTTAAACCAGTAATCCCTGCACATCGTGTTGTAAACAAAAACGGATTACTTACCGGCAAAGTTCACTTTGTAAAATTTTCTTCTATGGCATCGCTTTTAGAAAGTGAAGGAATACGTATTGAAAATAATTGTGTTGTAGATTTAAAGGAACACTTTTGGAACCCTAATGATGAACTAAATTTAGAAACCTAAACCTGGAATATTAGGCATTATAGACTTCATTTCTTGTTCGATGGTATAATCTGCCTTGTTTTGAGCCTCAGTAATTGCCTGTAATATCATTTCTTGTACTTCTTCTCTTGGTCTCACCTTGAATACTGCATCGTTTATTTCTAACGAATGAAACTTTTTCTCACCGGTGCATTTTATACTTACCATTCCATTCAAAGACTCTCCATCAAAATCCAATCCTGCCAATCTCCCTTTAAGTTCTTCTGCTTTTTGTTTTGCTTCCTTAATTTTACTAATTCCAAACATAAATTGTACTAATTACTAAGTAGAAGCAAATGTAATTATATATATAACTTATTCACTGTCAAAGGATAAAATTGCAAATATTTATTAATATCGTAGATTATGTCTAAATTAATTTTCCCTTTTGCATTTGTATTGGTTGTAATTGTTTCGTGTTCGCAAGGACCTTCTGAAGACAATTCCTCCTATGACGCAAGTTCTTTAACGAGTTACATTCCCGTAAAACTTACTACAGATTTATCAGTATTGAGCCAGAGTGAAAAAGATATGCTTCCACATTTATTTGCTGCTGCAGATATTATGAATGATTTGTTTTGGGAACAATCCTATGGAGATAAAAATTCTCTGCTCGCCAGTATTGCAAATCCAAAATTTAGGGAGTTTGCAGAAATCAATTATGGCCCTTGGGATAGGTTAAATGGTGACGCTCCATTTTTAGATAATGTAGAGTCAAAATCGCTAGGTGCAAACATCTATCCTAAAAACATGACCAAGGATGAATTTGAAGAACTTGGGCTTCCCGATGAAAAAGGTTTATACTCTATGGTTAGGAGGGATGAAATGGGTATGCTATATACCATTCCATATAACGAGTATTTCAAAGATCAATTGGTTGAAGCTGCGTCTCATCTTTCCAAAGCAGCTGAAATTTGTGAAGACAGTGAATTAAAAAACTACTTAGAACTTCGGGCTAAAGCACTAACCAGCAACGAATACAATGAAAGTGACATCGCTTGGATTAAAATGCGAAACAACACTTTGGATATAATTATTGGTCCAATTGAGCATTATGAAGACAAATTATACAACTACAGAACGGCTTATGAAGCATACATCTTGGTAAAAGACAAAACATGGAGCAAGAAACTTGAAAAATACATCAGTTATCTGCCTCAGCTTCAAGCAGATCTTCCTGTTGATGACCTTTATAAGCAAGAAACTCCAAATAGTGATGCAGCACAATTGAATGCTTATGACGTAATCTTCTATGCGGGTGATTGTAACTCAGGAAGCAAAACAATTGCAGTAAATCTGCCAAATGATGAACAAATTCAAGTTGAATATGGTACACGAAGAAGTCAACTGAAAAATGCAATGAGAGCAAAGTTTGACTATATTTTGTTGCCAATATCAGAAGTCTTAATTGAAAAAAAGCAAAGAAAACACATCACGTTTAATGCATTCTTCAGCAACACTATGTTTCATGAAGTAGCTCATGGTTTAGGTATAAAATCAACCATTAACAATAAGGGAATGGTAAGAGAAGCTTTGGGCTCTTCTTTTAGTGCATTAGAAGAGGGCAAAGCTGACATTTTAGGCCTGTATATGGTGACACAACTTAAAGAACAAGGAGTTCTGGAAGAAGGTGAATTAGAAGACTATTATGTTACCTTTTTAGCTGGAATTTTTAGATCCGTTCGATTTGGTGCAAGCAGTGCACACGGTAAAGCAAATATGTTACGCTTCAATTATTTTCAACAACAAGAGGCATTTACTCGAAATATGAACGGTAGATATTCAGTAAACATGGAAAACATGAAAAAAGCCATCGCAGGTTTATCTTCTATCATTTTGAAATTACAAGGAGACGGAGATAAGGCTGGTGTTGATGCATTAATGGCTAAAGATGGCAATATTGGAGCTGACCTACAAAAAGACTTGGATCGATTAAGTGCTCAGAACATCCCTGTTGATGTGGTATTTGAACAAGGTCTTGATGTTCTTGGTTTGGTACAATAAAAAAAGCCACCCTAAGGTGGCTTTCATCAGTAAGTAAGTAGCTTAGCAATTAATAGTTTTAGTTTTTAAGGAATTTTACGATAGTCGTAGTTCCATCTATTGCAGTTACATGTGCATAGTAGAATCCTTTCTTTAGTGATGAGATATCTATGTCACTCAAGTTAGCATTGTCTTCTATAGCAAGAGCTCCATCCATCCCGTAAATCTTTACATTGGTTAAATCCTTATCGTCAGAGCTTATAGCTACAGAACTTCTTGCAGGACTTGGAGTTACCTTTGCTTCCCACTTAGGAAGTTCTTCTTCAAGATTTGTAATCTCATCGCTAACCTCTGTTGTCAAAGGTGCTGTTGAAACATTTTGAGGTGTTAATTGGTTTAAGCCAATAACTACTCTTTTAGATACTTCAACTTTACATCCTCTTCTTCGATCTTTTACAACCAGAGTAACTTTATATACTCCTTTTTTACTGTATTGGTGAATATTTCGCTTACCAGTTGCGGTAGTTCCATCACCAAAATTCCAGTGGTACGTGCTTCCTCTTGAAGCATTAGTTCTTGCTTTAACATAAAGTAAGTCTTCATCTACAAACTTCTTAAAGTCTGCTTTTAATCCGCATGGCTTCTCAACCACTACTTTCTTGCATATACATACTTTACATTTTGTTTTAGGATTAAAAATAATTAAACATACCTCATAAACTCCAGGTTTCTTATATCTATGTTTAACTTCTTTACCTGTTGCATCATTTCCATCACCAAATGACCAGAAGTAATGTACATTTCTTTCATTTGATTTTGCTTCAGCAACCAAACCTAATCCAACGGTTTTAAGGTCGAAATCACCTCTTAATGCACATGCAGGTTTTTCAACTACAACTCTTTTGCAAACTTTGGTCGTACAAATTTGATTTGCAGTGGTGTTACTTTTAGTTAATACCGTTAAGCAAACTAAGTATGTTCCTGGCTTTTCATATTCATGTTTCACTTCATCTCCAGATCCCTTATTTCCGTCACCGAAATTCCAAAGGAAACGTGCTGGCGATTGATTTGCTTTAGCAAAGAATTTAAACTGATTATCGTCTTGTCTGTAATCGTATTTTGCTCTTAAACCGCAATCGTTGTCATCCACCACTTTCACTTTTTCACAAACTCTTGTTGTGCAAACCTGATCATTAGTTGCGTTTAAAGCGTACACTGTTAAGCAT
>JABDQY010000037.1 GCA_013042025.1 Bacteroidia bacterium | reverse complement strand
GTGGTAAATTAAGTGTTTTAAAATTAGCATATTTTAAGAATGAAGGTGTCTGTAAAAGCAACTTTTTATCAGTATCTTTGCACAATATTAAATAATTCGTAAAAAAACACATAAAATGCAAGCAGTTGCTACAGATTTCGGAATTCAAGTCGCATTGAAAGAACTTGGAGTAAAATCGCTAAATGAAGGAACTTCAACAGGTTCTAATAACTTTTCAAATGGAGACATTATTGAATCCTATTCACCAGTTGATGGGCAATTAATTGGAAAGGTAAAAACAACCACTCAAGACGATTATATGAAAGTGATGGAAGCAGCCACAAATGCCTTTAATTACTGGAGAACAATGCCTGCGCCACAACGAGGGGAAATTGTGCGACAGTTTGGAGAAAAATTACGAGAGAAAAAGGAAGCCCTTGGTAAATTGGTTTCATATGAAATGGGTAAAAGCTATCAGGAAGGGTTAGGCGAGGTTCAGGAAATGATTGATATCTGTGATTTTGCTGTAGGCCTTTCACGTCAATTATACGGACTAACTATGCATAGCGAAAGACCCGATCATCGGATGTACGAACAATGGCATCCCATTGGATTAGTTGGAATAATTTCAGCTTTTAATTTCCCTGTTGCAGTTTGGGCATGGAACAGCATGATAGCAGCAGTATGTGGTGATGTAAGCATTTGGAAGCCTAGTGAGAAAGCCCCACTTTCTGCAATAGCTTGCCATCAAATAATGAAGGAAGTAATTGTAGAAAATGATTTGCCAGAGGGTGTATTTAATCTCATTATAGGGGATTATAAAATAGGAGAAAACATAGCAAAGGACAGAAGAATTCCTTTGGTATCAGCAACTGGAAGCACTAGAATGGGTAGAAGGGTTGGACAGATTGTAGGAGCGAGACTTGGAAGATCCTTGCTTGAACTAGGCGGGAATAATGCAATCATAATTACCGAGAATGCCAATATGGAAAATGCACTTCGTGCGGCTGTATTTGGTTGTGTTGGAACTGCAGGGCAGCGTTGTACTTCAACCAGAAGACTTCTAGTTCAAGATAGTATTATTGATACGTTTAAAGAGAAATTAGTTCAGATTTATAGCCAACTTAAGATTGGTGATCCATTGGATGAAAACAATCATGTTGGTCCATTAATTGATACCGCAGCGGTTGAGGCATTTCAAAATGCAATAAGTGAATTAGAAGATGAGGGAGGTACTATTTTGTATGGAGGAGAAGTGCTTTCAGGTAAAGGTTTTGAAAGTGGTTGCTATGTAACACCAGTAATTGCAGAAGCTCAAAATCATTATGATATTGTTCAGGAGGAAACATTTGCTCCAATAGTATACTTAATTCCGTTTAGCACGTTGGATGAAGCTATTCTTATGCAAAATGATGTTAAACAAGGACTAAGTTCAGCGATTTTCACAGATAGCATGCAAGAAGCGGAACTATTTCTAAGTTCAAGAGGGAGTGATTGTGGTATTGCGAACGTTAATATCGGAACAAGCGGTGCTGAAATAGGTGGTGCATTCGGTGGCGAAAAAGAAACTGGAGGCGGACGTGAAAGCGGATCAGATGCTTGGAAAGCCTACATGCGAAGACAAACCAATACAATTAATTATGGTAAGGATTTACCGTTGGCTCAAGGAATAAAATTTGACGTCTAGGTTAATTTTCAATTCATCATTTCTTAGCAACGTTTCACCACATTTTTGATTGTTTTCACCACAATTAGTGGAAACGTATAGTTATCTCTGAGTTCATTTGTGTCAAAATAGATGCTAATGAAACGTAATAAGATAATCCCCATTTTAACTCTAATTATCTTCCTTTTGTTTGGGAGCAATGTGTTCTCCCAAACAAGGGAAGTAGGTAATCCGCATATTGGAAAAGGGAATCCACATAGCTCAAAAGCTGGCGAAATAGATACTATTTGGGATGTTTATGATAGTGCCCAATCATTGTACATTACAACTGCAGATTATTTTTGGTTTGCAGATTATCCTATTGGCTATCACTATGGAACAAACTATGAGTTCAATACTTTTCACAACAAGTACTTACCATATGTTGTAGAAACCGGTTTAAGATTTGAAGACTATGATGATGTGCGGGTGACAGAGGTGTTTATGTATGCAGGTGTGGAACTTGAAGGTAGTGGCGATGAAGTAGTTACAATGAAAGTCTATACAATTACGGACGATAGTATGCCAGGAGAATTAAAGGCGAAAGGAAGTATTACCACAGGAGAAATACAGGAAGCTTGGGATAGTAGTGAATTTGTACATGTGGTTTTTGATGTAGGAGATAATTACATAAAAGAAGGTGGCTTTTTTATTGCCGCTGACTTTTCACGATTAGTAGAAGATTCCTTGTTTATTGTTAATAGCTATTTTGAGGATTCTATTCCTTTTTCTACCAATAGAAATGCGATGCGTTTTAGTTCATTTAGAGGTGGTAGATGGTTTCCTTCAGACTGGTATCACTGGGATAATTATGTTCAATCAGAAGTTATTATAATTCCGATACTAGAAAGATCTCCATCAGTCGGGGTCGAAAATATTAAATCAAAGCCTGGAATTTTCATTTATCCTAATCCCGTTTCCAATGAACTAGTCTTTGAATGGGATAAATTAAACGAAACCAAAATTGAAGCTCAATTAATAAATGGTTCTGGTCAAAAAGTATTAACCAAAACCATCAGATACGGAGAAACACTAGATGTAAGAAACTTGAGCGATGGAGCTTATTATTTGATTATGATTATTGATAATCAACATGTTGCACAAAAAATAAATATTACAAAATGAAAAAACTATTAACTCTCATATTAAGTGCTTCAACACTTTGTTCTTTTGGGCAGAAAACTGAAATAAATGTTATTCGGGATATTAAGAAAATAAAAGCTGCAAAGGTTGTTAACGTAATGGATCTTTCCGATGCGATTAAAGTGGATTTATATAATGTATCTCCACCAAATGAGCACAATGAAGTAGCGGCAGATATTCCAAACAATGCAGAAGTGCATCTAGGAAATTTATTTACCGAAGGAAGAAATAAGAAAGGACAACCGCCAATTTTAGCGGGAGGATTTGAAACGGCATTTCGAAATTATATGCCTAATGATGACGATATCGCTATATCAAATCAAGGAATGGTGATGGCTATGACCAACAGCTATGTGTCAATATATGATGAACATGGAAATCAATTAAAGCAAGTTACAGACCTTGATTTTTTCAATGTACCAGTGCCATCAGGATTGGAAAGAGTGAATGTGTTTGA
The DNA here is from genome assembly GCA_013042025.1 of Bacteroidia bacterium. Lineage (GTDB taxonomy): Bacteria > Bacteroidota > Bacteroidia > NS11-12g > UBA9320 > UBA9320. Next base: position 10,260 of record JABDQY010000037.1, on the reverse strand, counting down.
TCCTCATGTTAGTTATGATCCTATTCGTGATAGATGGGTGGCAGTTGTAGACTACATTAATTACAATACCAATGTGGTTTATGATATGCAGTCAAGTAGTATTTCTCTTGGTTTTAGTAAAACGGGAGATCCAACAGGGGAATGGAATTTTTATCACATCAATTCTTATTTTAAAATAGGTCCTTTTAGTATGGGATTGGATTACCCTGAACTGGCATTTACAGATTCAGAATTAATTGTAACAGGAAATTTAACACGTTTTACAAATGAAGGAACCAGACATACAGTGTTGTATCAAATTCCTTTGGATAAAGGATATGCAGGCGAAAGCTTAAATATGGCCACTCATGTTATGGAAAACCATGCAGGATATCGAGCGTGTTCAAATAGATTTAGTTCTTCTTCGGATAAGTTATACTTAATACATTCATCGGCAAATGCACCAGAATTGGGAACTAGAACACTTGAGTTTGCCTATTTGGATGGGACTATAGAACAAGGAGGGAAAATATCTCATGTTTACAATTTGAATATGGATAAGTACTATTACGGTCCTCCGCATGTAGATCAGAAAGGTTCTTCAGTTCAATTGGATATACGCAATTCTGTTTTTAGAAGTGGTTTTACAGATGGGAATAAGATTTATGCAGTTCAAAGTACCATGCATAATAATAAAGCGGCATTATATTATTTGGTGCTTGAAGTAGATGACAAAGATCCAGAATTTTCAAAAGTATCTACAATTATTATTTCCGAAGATGATAAACACATTTCTTATGGTTCAATTGGATTTGCAGGAGTTAAAGATAGTAGAGGAGTAAATGCTGTTGCAATAGGATGCTGCTATGCTTCACAGGATCATTATCCTGGAATAGGCATGTATTACATAACTTCAGATGGACAAGTTAGTGACATGCTTGTAGTAAAGGAAGGAGAATTTAGATTGAATTGGCCTTCACAAAGCGGAAATCTTTCTCGATGGGGTGACTATTCAGATGTTGCAGAACGATATAATTTCCCTGGAGAACTCTGGGTAGGCGGAGGATATGGTCGTTCAGATGGAAGATCAGGTTCGTATGTTGGCAAGGTAGTCGTAAACTCTCATTCAGCAGACGTGAATGAAATCAATACTGAATCAGGAAATGTATATCCAAATCCAGCTCAAAACTATATTAGTGCGGATCTTCAAATTGCATCCAAAGGATTGTATAATGTTACTTTATACTCACTTGACGGGAAAATGGTTTCTGTATTAAAATCCAAAGTTTTAAAGCAAGGTGTTGCAACCTTCGGTGCTGATATCAGCTCAATTAAAAATGGATTTTATACGCTAAAAATTGAAGGAGAGAACGGTGACGTGGTTTATTCTAAAAAGCTAGTTGTTCAGCATTAAGAGATATCCCAAAACTGGTAAAGTTTGTTAATGATCCAATCTTCATCACTATCAATCTTTTCATCAGCTTTAACCATTTTTAATGCAAACTTTAGAAAATCAATTCGCTCTTGTTCGTTAGAATCGGCATAAAAGTCTTCCGCACATTTTTGGAATAATATTGGATAGTCGTCTCTGTTAGTAGAACTTAGTTCTTCCATTGCAGCTTCCAAATTACCTCCCAAGGGGAAATTCTCTGTAACATAGTCTACAATGACTTGTCCTTCGCGTGGATCAAAATCGCCATCTACCATTGCTAGGATATATAAAATTTCGTACCCTGCGACATCCTTGTTTTTTCTGCTCATTGTAACTATTGTATATGCAAGTTTATCTATTTTTGAGCAGTATGAAAAAGTTTGTTGCTACAATTTCATTTCTTTCTCTGTTTGGGGTGTCATATAGCCAAGATTTTGGTGCTTCGCTTTTGGTAGGAGCAAACTTCAGCCAGATTGATGGAGATCAGTTTGCTGGATATAATAAATTAGGATTGAATGTGGGGATAGAAATAGACAGAGCACTTAATCCAGATTGGGAAGCAGCATTTGAATTGAAGTTTAGCATGAAGGGGAGTAAGAAAATTGTTGACCCTGATATTATAGATCCCACTTTAAAAATTAGTTACAACTATATTGAAGTGCCATTGTTGGCAAAATTTACGAGGTTTGAATCCATAACACCATATTCAGGGGTAAGTATTGGAGTTAACGTGTTCAATGAACGTGATGATAACGGTATAATTACAGAAGAAGACAAGCTGAAATCTACAGAGATTGGGTTTATTCTTGGTGCAACTTATAATTTCACAGATGAGTGGGGTGTTGACTTACGCCACAGTTATTCCTTGTTATCCATACGGGATTATCCAATTATCGTAAATAGTCCAACATGGTTTGGAAGAGCGGGATGGTACAATAGATTATTTACCGTTGGTTTAAAGTATCAATTCAATTAGAGATTGCCACTTTTTACATGTAAATCTCGCTGTGGGAAAGGAATTGTAACATTGTTTTCTCTAAATGCCTCATCAATTAAATAACGCAAATCGCTTTTTACAATTTCTATTTGGAATAAATGATTTGACCAAAACACCAATTCAAAGTTTAGACTTGAATCACCGAAATCTCTAAAAAACACAATAGGTTCTGGGTTAGTAATAACCTTACTGTGTTTCCATGCTACTTCAATCAATAATTTTTTAACGAGTTGAACATCTGATCCATAAGCAACTCCAACTTCTATACTGAAACGCGTAACCGGGTCATTAGAGCTCCAGTTAATCAGTTTTTCACTAACCAGCTTATGATTAGGAATAATCATGGCAATTCCTTCTCTGCTCTCAACCTTACTTGTTCTTAAACCAATTTCTTTTACCTGAGCAACAATGTTATCTACTTCCACAATGTCGTTTACACGAATGGATGGTTCAATTAAAAGGATAATGCCTGAAACCAGGTCATTGAATACTTGTTGTATACCTAAACCAAAACCAATTAGTAAGGGTCCTAAAACGTAGAATATTTTCCAGTTAACTTGAAGAGCTAAAAGCGTAAGGAAAAGTAGAAATACAACCAATATGTATTTCGACATTTGAGAGATAGCATAAGCCCTCCCGGCATCAATTCTACCTGCTTTTACAGCAGATCTAATAAGTTTTTTAATCCAGCGATAGATTATATAGATAACAATTGAAGCTATGAAAATATAGAGGATACTACTTACTTTCAATATGGCATCATCGCCAAAATTCAATATTTCATATTCTAAAAAGTCTTTCATTTATCGTTGGAATAACTCTTGTTGTAAACGAGTGCAAAGAAACCATCATCTAGATTAAGATAACCATACTCGTAGCAAAAAAAATAGGTTTTATTGGCTTTAGTAGTGTAAGTATTCGTGAAATAGTCAAAACTAAACCCTTGTTTGGTCAGTTCTTTCAAGGAAACCTTGATAGATTTATCTTGAGGAGTAAGGCTGGCTAAAATTCGTCTGTTTGACTTTAAAATGCGGTTTATTTTTCGAATATAGTTGTTTGCTTTACCGTTTTGTGAGTTGTTGTATTCATTTCGACATTGATTATCACAATACTTTTTGTCAGCTCGTCCAATTAATTCTTTGTTACAGTTTAAACATAGTTTTCCGTCCACCTAGCAAAGTTATTTTTCTTTTCGAGTTAAAACAAATTGAGCTGTTTCTGTCGATTTAGAGCAAACAATGTTGTGTTTAGCTTAGGAAGTTTTTTTTGAAGGTTATATTTATTTTTTGCTAACAAAACCTGTTGGTTAATGGATTCGGCAAGAACTCCTTTCCCTCGCATTCGCTCTCCAAAAGTGTTGTTATGAAGCTTACCTCCTTGAGATTCAGCGATAAGGTTGAGTACACGTGTAGATTTTAGAGGTAATGTTTTTTGAATCCAATCTTCAAACAGTAATGCGATGGCCCCATTTAATCGCACCATGGTGTGAGATAATGAAGTTGCTCCAGATTTGCTTGCTTGTTCTGCAATACTGAAAATTTCATCGCTGGTTAATCCAGGGATAATTGGGGCCATCATAACATTAACGGGGATGTTATTCTTAGCGAGATTTTGTACTGTTTGAAATCTGTTTTTTGAAGTAGATGTTCTGGGTTCAAGTAATCTTCTCAGGTCTTCATTTAAGGTGGTAATGGAAACATGTACTTGAACCAAGTTGTGATGTGCCAACTCTTGAAGTAAATCAATATCTCTGCACACTAAAGCGTTTTTAGTAATGATTCCAACAGGATGTTTGTGCTTTAAACATACCTCAAGGAGCTTTCGGGTTATTTGATATTTACGTTCAGCTGGTTGATAACAATCTGTATTTCCGCTTAGCATAATGGGACTAGCTTTCCACGATTTGCCGCTTAGCTTCTTATCTAGAAGATCGGGGGCGTTCATCTTTAGCATGATTTTTTGCTCAAAATCTTTTCCTGCACTGTAACCCCAATATTCATGTGTTATGCGAGCGTAACAATAAACACAACCATGTTCGCATCCTTGATAGGGATTCATGCTCCATTCACTTGGGACATCTGGTCTATCTACTTTGTTTAAAATAGTTTTTGGATGAACTTCTGTAAACTGCGTTTGGTTAGAATCTGTAAGAATTTCTTGGTCATGAATGGCGTCATCCCAAAAGATTTCTTGGCTATGTTTATGAAATCTGTTATCAGTATTAATTTGAGCTCCTCGTCCTTTTAACTGCTGCATCATTGATAATATTGTTATCTAATTGTTTGTAAACAATATAGTCAATCTATGATGTATTCAAAATTAAAATGTGGGTGAAAACTTATTTTTTTCGCTTTAACCCAGCATCTTCTAAGAAATCGAAAAACCCTTTTTTAGAGCTAATCATTTTTTTAAATTCTTTCCAGATGGAGTTCTTTTCAGGGGTAGATGGAGGCTCAGCCCTAGAGTCAATTGTCTTTATTCCAAGGAGATCATCACTATTCTTAAAACGTTCACGAGCACGTTGCGTATACCCCAGTTTCTGTTCTGCTAAACCCAAGTTGTTTAAAGTAGTTGCATCTTCAGGGTCAAGAATGTGAGCTTTGTTGTAATCTTCAATCGCACCTTCGGTGTCACCTGTTTTATCCTTGATATAGGCTCTGCAACCGTAAAAATAAGGATTTGTTGGAACCAGTTCTATTGCTTTATCAAAGTCTTGGATAGCATGTTTAAACCTTAACTGAAATTTACATACTCCTCGTTCGTTGTAGAAGTCTGCGTGATATGGATTTAGAACAATTAATTGTGTCCACACATCCATAGCACTTTCCCACTTGCCTAATTTTTGATAAGAATAACCTAATAATGTCAGCGACTCTACATCTTTTAAGTCCGAAAGTCTAGCAACTAACGTTTCGTATTCTCCTTTGTCAAACAATTCTTTGTTGTTCATGCTATTAAAACAAATATGGTTTAAAAATGATTACGCCTATTATGATTGCAAAAAAAGTTGCGATTAATACAGCAGCGGCACTGATGTCTTTTATAATCTTGATTTTGGGATTTATTTCAGTTGAGTACAGGTTACAGAGTTCTTCAATAGCTGAATTGAACATTTCGGTAAGAAAAACAAGTGTAATGGCTAAAATCAGCCATAACCATTCTTCCAATTCAATCTTGAAAAATATGCCTGAGACGATTACGATAATACCTGCTATGGAATGCAAATAGGCATTCGATTCAACTTTAAAAAAACTTTTGAACCCTATAAAAGCATTACCAAAGGATTTAACATAGTTTTTAGGAAACATTCTGCAAATCTATGCTGATTAGTGATTGCAAGAGGTACGATTTCTATTAACAACTTAAATAATCGACCCCGTAAACTATTTGAGTTGTATTATGTTTGCCAACCAAATAGAATGAGCAAAATAACCGAAGTAGCAGACCAATTATGGAATGCCGATTTAGAAAAGTATGCAATTGCCCCAATCCGTGAAGTAATAGGAGCAACGGATATAGATTCTGCTTATAAAATTCAACAATTGAATGTAGAAAAACGAATCAGACAAGGAGAACAGGTAGTTGGCAAAAAAATAGGTTTAACATCATTTGCAGTTCAAGAGCAATTAGGTGTGGATCAGCCAGACTATGGAATGCTATTTAATACAAATGAGGTAAAAGACGGGGGAACACTTTCTTACGCTGAGCTTCTTCAACCTAAAGCTGAAGCAGAAATTGCTTTTGTTATGGGTGAAGATTTAGACGGCGATATAAACATGAGCGATTTAATTGGAGCAATAGATTATGCATTGGCTTCAATTGAAATTGTTGGAAGTAGAGTTGAAAATTGGGACATTCGAATTACGGATACCATCGCTGATAATGCTAGTGCAAGTCACTTTGTATTGGGTAGTAAAAAAGTAAACATAGAGGAGCTTGATTTAGAAAATTGCAGGATGACAATGACTAAAAACAAAGAAACTGCTTCTGAAGGTGTAGGGAAAGCATGTATGGATAATCCATTGAACGCTGCATTATGGTTAGCTCAAGTAATGATTAAGAATGGAACTCCTCTAAAGAAGGGAGAAATACTTTTATCAGGAGCATTGGGGCCAATGGTGCCAATTGAACAAGGAGATGAATTCACAGCAGAAATTGAAGGTCTTGGAAGCGTCTCAGTTAAAATTGATTAGTACAAAATGAAAAGAAAAGCAGCAATAATTGGTAGTGGGAACATTGGGACAGACTTAATGATTAAAATCTTAAGGACTTCCGAATCTATAGAAATGGGATGTTTCGTTGGTATTGATCCAAAGTCTGATGGTCTTGCCAGAGCTGAACGTATGGGTGTTCAAATCACCGCAGAAGGAATAGATGGCTTAATAAAGATGCCTATTTGGGATGAGATTGATGTGGTTTTTGATGCCACATCTGCAAAAGCCCACCTTTACAATTATGGCAAAATGAAAGATTTCCCTGATAAGAAAATGGTAGATTTAACACCTGCAGCTGTAGGCCCTTATGTTGTACCAGCAGTAAACATGGACTTTAATCTTAATGCCAATAATGTAAACATGGTAACCTGTGGTGGACAAGCAACAATTCCTATGGTTGCAGCAGTTAGCAGAGTTGCTAAGGTTCATTATGGAGAAATTGTAGCATCAATATCAAGTAAATCTGCAGGTCCTGGAACACGTGCTAATATTGATGAGTTTACTGAAACAACTTCAGAAGCAATAGAAAAAGTTGGTGGTGCAACAAGAGGTAAAGCTATTATAATTTTAAATCCGGCTGAGCCTCCTTTGGTTATGCGTGATACAGTTTTTACGTTAAGCGAACAAGCAGATCGACAGGAAATAAGAGCAAGTATCCATGAAATGGTTTCTGAAGTACAGAAATATGTTCCTGGATATGAATTACACCAAGAAGTTCAATTCGACGATATTCCTGAAGATCAACCGGTTTTTATTGAAGGTGTAGGATACAAACACGGATTAAAAACAACCGTGCTGTTAAAGGTTATTGGAGCAGGGCATTACTTACCTGAGTATGCAGGGAATTTGGATATAATGACGAGTGCAGCTTTAGCAGTAGGAGAAAAAATGATGAAGTAATATGGAAAAGAGATTATACATACAAGATGTTACACTTCGAGATGGGATGCATGCCATTCGTCATCAATATAAGAAAGATCAATTAAGACAACTTGCTATTGATTTGGATGAAGCAGGAGTAGACGCCATAGAAATTGCTCACGGTGATGGTTTAGCTGGAGGCAGCTTTAATTATGGATTTGGTGCTCATACAGATTGGGATTGGTTGGAAGGAGTTGCTGAAAGTTTGAAATCGGCGGTTTTAACAACCTTGCTTATCCCAGGAATTGGCACAATTGAAGATTTAAAAAAAGCACATGCTCTTGGAGTGAAATCAGTTAGAGTTGCAACGCATTGTACAGAAGCAGATGTGAGTAAACAGCATATTGAAGCAGCTAAGAATCTTGGAATGGATGTGGGTGGTTTCTTAATGATGGCTCACATGAATGAACCTGAAAAGCTAGCTGAACAAGCTAAACTTATGGAGAGTTATGGTGCTGACTGTGTGTATGTTACTGATAGTGCAGGGGCACTGTTGATGGATGATGTTGCGGATAGGATGAAGGCTTTTAAAGCTGTCTTAGATCCACAAACTGAAATTGGAATTCATTGCCATCATAACCTTGGACTAGGAGTTGCAAATACCATTGTAGCGATGCAACATGGTGCTACTCGATTGGATGCGTCGCTAGCAGGTATGGGAGCAGGAGCCGGGAATTGTCCTTTGGAAGTTTTAATTGCAGTTTTAAATAGAATGGAAGCGAATCACGGATCAAATTTATTTCAGCTTATGGATTTAGCTGATGACAAAATTAGACCGTTACAAGAACGACCTGTTCGTGTAGATAGAGAAACTTTAAGTTTAGGATACGCTGGAGTGTATTCCAGCTTTTTACTGCATAGTGAACGAGCAGCTAAGAAATATGGGTTGGATACACGTTCAATATTAAATGAACTTGGTAAGCGAAACATGGTAGGTGGTCAAGAAGATATGATTGTTGACGTTGCACTAGATATGTTAAAAAATAATTAGGCTTTGGGATTAGAACAAGATTTAAGAGATAGAGGTGAAGATAGTTGCGAATTGTGTTCATCTAAAGATGAACTAACTGTTTTTGTTGTTTCACCTAAAGATGATTCCAGTGCGGATAATTGCATTTTGGTTTGTACGAAATGTGATACTCAATTAGCAGATTCTAATAAAGTTGAACCAAATCATTGGAGATGCTTGAATGATAGTATGTGGAGTGAAACAGGGGCTGTTAAGGTTGTTGCTTGGCGAATGCTAAATCATCTAAAAGATGAAGGGTGGCCTTCTGACTTATTAGATATGATGTACATGGAAGATGAAGTTCTTGCATGGGCGAAGGAAGGTATAGAGGCAGCACCTGAAGGTATAATGCACAAGGATAGCAATGGCGTTCAATTAAATGCAGGAGATTCCGTTGTGCTTATTAAAGATTTGGATGTAAAGGGCTCAAGCCTTATTGCAAAGCGAGGTTCTGCAGTTCGAAATATACGTTTAGATCCTGACAATGCGGAGTATATTGAAGGGAAGGTAGATGGGCAAACGGTGGTAATAATTACCAAGTACGTAAAGAAAACAAGCTGAAATTTATGGAACAAAAAAAGGCCGGTTTGCACCGACCTTTTAATTTTTGGGTTAAGCTTATTGTTTTAAAATACGATGAGCCTTAGACCAATAGTTATCATTATTTATTTGAATAATGAATAAACCATTAGGAACCGACGAAATATCTAACTTATAAATATTCCTTCCCTCATGAAGTTCGCCTGTTATAATGGTTTTTCCTTGAAGATCATATAATATTAGGGTTATGCAGAAGGATTATCAAGCCAAGTGCTTATCCAAGATAGATATAAGTAAAGTTGTGATTCCTCTGCTCCATTCAAAGAAAGACTTCAGTTTTAAGAGAACCAATATCTAATAAGATACAAAGGGTTCAGATTACTGAATTCGTTGGACTTTTACGACAACATTTCCAGAACATCTTTCATGTTCTTCTAATCCAATGTTAGGGAAAAAGTACAAAGGACCATTGGTTGGCACCACATATTCATTTAAGTTGGTCCCTATTCTGAAATCACTATCTCCAATGGATTTCCCAATTGTACCACAAAGCTCCATGTATCTTGCTCTTCTATTACGTTTTAAATTTCTTTTCCAAAAGGAAAACCAAATACCTAGTGTAGATGATGAAAAATAACCATATTTCCAGCGATTAAGTGGATTAACAGTAAAGTTGTATTTTTCTCCTTTTTGTACGTGTAGAATAGGATAGCCTCCAAACTTATCGTTGGCATTTACAACGATAAGTTTTTTTTCTTGAGGCCGAATTTTCATTGTTTATTATACAGGGATTGAAAAGTTAAAAACGGGGGTATTTTAGGTTTTCGGATCTTTAATATTTTTTAAACAATGAATCTTTAAAAGACGTTTGTAATTAATTGAACACAAAGGAATAACACTATAGATAATCACACAATATCTAATTAGATACAACTGGATAATTTATTTGATTACGATTTAGATTCTGTGAATCCCTTTTTTAATAGCGTAAAGTACTAAGCCAATTGAGTTTTTAACTCCCAGTTTGTCAATCATTCGTGTTCGATAGGTGTTAACTGTATTCCTGGATATCCCTAGGTCATCAGATATTTCTTGATTCGTTTTTTCATTGCAAATAAGTTTCAAAATTGCCTCTTCTCGTTCACTTAATTGTTGGTCAATATATTCA
>JABDQY010000034.1 GCA_013042025.1 Bacteroidia bacterium | reverse complement strand
GGTGTATACTGTGTCTAACAGAGCTGCATCGTTTAACTTACCTACCTTAATGAACATAAGTGCCTCATATGATCTAAGATTGGACAAATCTGAAGAGACCTATTTCCATAGATTGACACCAGCTGTTACTTTTACAAATAATGCTTTTTCAAGCAATCAGTTAACTGCAGGATTGGAATATGGGTACAAAAAAATGTTCCAGATTAGAGCAGGTTATGCTTATGAAAAAGGCATTTTTGATTACGATACTAGAACCAATGCATTTACAGGAGCTATGGCAGGATTTACTTTTGAAGTACCTGTGAAAAAAGATTCTGAAACCACATTTGGTTTAGATTATTCGTATAGACATTCAAACCCTTTTGGTGGATCTCATACTTTTGGAGTGCGACTTAATCTAGGAGCAGAATAAATTCAATTATATATCTTTGCATGCGATGTTGTATTCTTTGAACAGAATACAACATTGTTTTTTTATACTATAGAACAATGGCAGTAAATTACGTATCACAAGAAGGGTTTGATGCACTTCGAGATGAAATAGCTCATCTTGAGAAGGTAGAACGAAAGAAAATTAGTGGGCAGATTGCAGAAGCAAGAGATAAAGGAGATTTGTCCGAAAACGCAGAATACGATGCTGCTAAAGAAGCTCAAGGACTATTAGAATTGAGAATATCAAAACTTAAAAACACACTTGCAAATTCTCGAGTTATCGATCCAAAAGATTTGGATATAAGTAAGGTTAATATTTTAAGCAAGGTTCGACTTCTTAATAAGAAGTTTAACAAGGAGGTTACTTATACCATTGTGGCTGAAAGTGAGGCTAATTTAAAGGAATTGAAAATTTCGGTTGAATCACCAATTGGTAAAGGACTGATGGGTAAAAAAATCGGAGAAATTGCGGAAATCACAGTTCCTGCAGGAAATATCCAATTTGAAATTTTAGATATATCGATCTAATGACCATCTTCGAAAAGATAGTTAAAGGCGATATCCCAGCATACAAAATTGCTGAAGATGATGATTATCTAGCATTCTTGGATGTGTTCCCTATCAAGAAAGCTCACACACTTGTTATTCCAAAGAAAGCTACGGACTACATATTCGATTTAGAAGATAAAGATCTAGTGTCACTGCATTTGTTCGCTAAACGTGTTGCTAAGGCAATGGAAAAGGCAATTGATTGCAAACGCATTGGTGTTTCAGTAATTGGATTAGAAGTTCCTCACGTTCATATTCATCTCGTTCCTTTAGATGACATTGGAGATTTAGATTTTAGCAATCCTAAATTGGAGTTTTCGGATGTTGAAATGAAAGAAATTGCCCAATCAATTTCAAATTATTTTATTTGACTTTAGAAGGATTTTGAGCTACAAAGCTTTTCCAGCTGCCATAGTTGGAGTTATTTGAAGTTTCCATTCCTGGCTTATACATAAAATGGTGACACAAGGCGATTGCAACTGCATCCGTGGCATCGAGTTTTGAGTGATTCTTTTCAAGTTTTAGAAGTGTTTTTACCATTCCCGCCACTTGTTCTTTACTTGCATTTCCACTGCCAGTAACACTTTGCTTTATGCGTTTGGGTGCATATTCAAAAACTGGGATGTTACGATTAAGAGCAGCTGCCATGCTAACTCCCTGGGCTCTTCCTAACTTTAACATACTTTGAGGATTTTTGCCGTAAAATGGTGCTTCAATAGCAAACTCGTCGGGCATGTATGTTTCCATAAGCTTGGAACATTGACTGAATATTGATTGTAACTTCATAGCATGATTAGCTTCTTTACGCAAATCAAATATGCCCATGCTAATTAGCTCAATACTATTTTTTGTTATACCAATTATACCGTATCCCGAAATATTGGTTCCAGGATCAATTCCCATTATTATCTTATGGTAAGTATTATCTTTCGCCACTTATAATACGAAAGTAGCCATTACCACGTGATAGATAATCCACAAGTAAGCAAGAGTTCAAACAAAGAGGCATCATACAAGCGATTTTACCCTTACTTAAAGTGGGTTATTAGTATTGTTTCTCTTTTATTTTTTGGATACCAATGGACTCAATTGGATGCTGGAATATGGGATGAAATTCTTGCAACAGCTCATCACAGCCTCGGTTGGGTTATATTGGTCTTGTTGCTCGCTTTAATTAATTGGAATGCTGAGGCGGCCAAACTTCGAGTTTTACTTAGAAGTGAAATAAGACTTTCACCACTTCGTTCTTTTTTAATTGTGCTTGGAGGTATGGCTATAAGCAATTTTACACCAGCACGAACAGGCGAGTATGTAGGACGAGGGTTATTGTTGAAGAAACTCCACCCTATAAAAGTGATTATTGCAACTATTACCGGAAATTTAGCTCAAGTGATTCTAACATATCTTCTCGGTTTGATAGCTTTTTTTTCGTTTCTGCTGTTTACCGATAAAGGATCGGATTGGATTGATGACACTTCTAAGATAGGAGTTGCCATAGGATTATTAGTTCTAATTATTTTGATTGTTGTTTACGCAAAACAGATTTTGTCTAAGGTAAAAAACGTATTACCAAAGAAGATTCAGAAGACCTTGAATTTAGTAAAGCGATATAACAAAGCGTTGTTTTTAAGAGTACTACAACTTGCTTTTGTAAGATATCTTGCTTTCAGTATTCAATTTTTCTTATTGCTTCAAATTTTTGGTGATTTTGCTCTTCCTTGGACTTCGTTGACCTTAATACCTGTAGCTTATTTGTTGCAAAGTTTAGTGCCCGTTCCTGCAGTTTCTGATGTTGGAGTTAGAGTGATTGTTTCTCAATTGCTATTTGGTTCACTACTTCTTGATTCTTCAATTTTACAAGCAGTAACTTGCCTTTGGTTTATTAATCTAATCTTACCTGGAATATTCGGAGCTCTATATTTGTTGTTCTCTACTTTTCAAAACAAATGATGGTAATTCTATATATAGTAATAGTGCTTCTGTTCGCAGGTGCCTATCTTTTGCTGCTAACTAAGTATGGAAGGTCTTGGGAACTCATTGAAGAAAATATTGCGATTGAAAACACACCGTTTTCGATTACAGTGTTAATACCTTTTAGAAATGAAGCAAATAATCTGCCTGCGTTAATTCAGTCATTCACAGATTTAGAAACAGATAAGAATGAAGTAGAGTTTCTATTTATTAATGACCATTCTTCAGATGAAGGGGCGGCAATATTAAAGGCATATAAAGATGCTGCTAACTTTAGATTGGAGCATTTAAAAGTAGGAGTCGGTAAAAAAGCCGCTGTACGGTATGGATGGGAGTGTGCTAAAGGAGATATTATTATTCAAACAGATGCAGATTGTATTGTTCCTAAAACGTGGCTTTTAGAAATGATTAAACCTTTTGCAAATGATTCAATTCAACTAGTTAGTGGTCCAGTAAATTTTGCAGAGCAAAAAGGGTTTTGGTTTGATTTGGTTTCCCTAGATTTTGCAGGATTAATTGCCATTGGTGCTGCTCATATTCAAATGAAAAAGCCAATGATATGCAATGGTGCTAATCTAGCTTATCGGAAAAAAGTATTATTAAATGCTGACTTAAAGGAGGCTAAGGCAAGTGGTGATGACATATTTCTAATGCAAAGCATTGCAAGTAGATATCAAGATTCTATATCATTTCGAAAATCAAAAGAAGCAATGGTGGTTACAAAAAGTCCTCAATCATTAAGGGAGTTTTGGAATCAGCGGATACGTTGGGCTAGTAAAAACGGAAACTATTCAGATAAATCCAATGTTATGATACTTATAGGTGTTTGGTTGTACAATGTTTTGATACTTGTTTCACTATTGTCTTTTAACCCAATAGGATATACATCTGCTGCTTTTTTAGTTATAATAAAATGGTTAGCGGAAGAACGTTTTTATTCTAAATTTGAATCATTCTTTGGCAGAAAGTCGAGTTTTATTGCCCTAGGTATTGGACAAGTAATTCATATTATATACATGGCTATTTTACCTATTGCAAGTCAAATGATATCATATCAATGGAAAGAGAGAAAACTAAAATAATTGAGCTTCCTGAACTGGAAAAAGAAATCTTGGACATGTGCATATTTCAAGAATCTTTTGAATCTATTGCTGATGAATGTGTGAAAGAGAAGAACAGGAATATAATTGCAGATGCAATTAAAAATCTAATCCATTATAAGCTCCTTATACCAACAAATCAAGATAATAGCTTAACCTGGGTATATGACAGTGATAAAATGAAAGATAGCTCATTTAAAGCTACGGCTGCTGGAATTAGTTGGATGGAATTAAATTCATAGCGAAAACCTGCTAAACACTTTTGCATTATTAAACCCATTTTTCTGAACTCTTTGGGCAGCATT
>JABDQY010000029.1 GCA_013042025.1 Bacteroidia bacterium | reverse complement strand
TTTAAGAACTGCAAGGTTGCTTAGAGTGTTTAGGGTATTGAGGTTAACAAGTTTCCTGGTGGAAGCTAGAAGCCTGGGTACCGCTGTTAAACGAAGTGGAGCTAAGATTACCGTTTTTTTCGGTTTTGTGTTGATTATAGTGGTTGTAATGGGAACTGTAATGTATACCATTGAGCCTGCGGAAGCTGGATTTACAAGTATTCCTCGAAGTATTTACTGGGCCATTGTTACGTTAACAACTGTAGGATATGGAGACATTGCTCCAATTACAGCATTGGGACAGTTTTTAAGTGCGATATTGATGATTTTAGGTTATGCGGTTATTGCAGTGCCTACTGGCTTAGTTTCAGTGGAGATGAGCAGAGGGGGGAAGATTAATAAGTGTGAGGAGTGTGGAAGTACAGAAAATGATAAAGACGCTTTTTATTGCAAGAAATGCGGGAACCAATTATTGCATTAGAGGATTACTATTATAACGATGAAGGTATGTTGGTATTTACCGAAGCCTATCATCTAAAACGAGGAGAATGTTGTGGGTCTGCTTGCAAACACTGCCCTTATGAACACAAAAACGTTCCAAAAAAAGATGAATAAAAAAAGCGGCTAGGCCGCTTTTCTCTTTAGTGTAAACTTAAGATAACTAATGAATTAAAATCGTGTGCTGGTTTAAGGTAGTTTCACCAATCATTTGAACCGTATATTCTCCAGGTTCTAGATCAAGTGCTGATAGGTTAAAGCTATTGTTGTAAACCTCAAACGTGAGCAGTATTTCGTAATTTTCTGATAGAATATTAATTCTACTTCCCTTTTCTAATCCTTTAATGGAAAGAGTGTTTTGATCAGATTGATAATTTGCTTGGGGAAGTTGTTTTTTAGATTTCTCCTTGTTATGGTCTTCAATCGCATGAGAAAACACGGCAATAGTTAGTAGAAAGTATAGGGTTATAACATGTTTCATAATAGTAGTAGTTGACACGAATATAGAACAAATAGACGAATTTCCAAAATATAGAGCTATTTATCTCTATTTGGGAAATATGACAAAACACTTCTATCTGAAGTTGATGCTTTGAGTTGGTTTTATTTTAGCTACAATTCGCACAGGCAAATATGTAAAGAGAAAGCAAACCAAGAGTGCTCCAATGTTTATGAGAACGATGTGAGATAGCGGTAAGTAGAATGGTACCGCATCCATATAATACGTATCTGCTGGAAGTCCTATTAGTTTATATCGCGTCTGCAGGAATGCAAATCCTAGAGCAATGGCATTGCCGACAAGTAATCCTCCAAGAAGTATGAATACGCCTTGCCAGTTAAAAATGCTTAACACTTTAGATGTGTTTGCTCCAATTGATTTCAATAACCCAATCATTGGAATACGATCGATAATTAAAATCAGAAGCACTGTTACCATATTGATAATAGCAACTACAAACATTAGAACAATGATTACAAGAACATTGGTGTCTACCATATTTAACCATTGAAAGATTGTGGGGTATAGGTCTTTAATGGAACGTGCAGATAGGTTGTAGTCTATTGAACTTTGTATAGAGTTTTGAAGTTCATCGACATCATCGAAGTCGTGTAGTTTAATTTCATAACCTCCTGCTACCGAATAATCTGTACCTACTATTCGTTGCAATACTCTAAGATCTGCGATGGCAAATTGTTTGTCAAACTCTTGCAGTCCTGAGTTGTATATCCCTACAATTTTGGGTCTTCTTCGCTTAACATCCCCGTTCTCAATGAAATAGAGCAAGGCTCTATCTCCTGTATCTACATTTAAGATATTTGAAGTATGCTCTGATATTAAAATATCGTAATTATCTGTACTATCTGTGTAGACGGGTAATCGACCCTTTTTGAGATGTTTTTTATAAAAGGAGAAGTTGTAATTAGCCGGTACTCCCTTAAACATAATACCTTCAAGAACAGAATCAGATTTTAGAATTCCGGCTTTGTTTAAGAATGGATATACACTTTCAATTTTCTCATTTGAATTCAATTGCAGTAGTAATGCACTATCAATACTTAGAATGTTATTCTCGTTTCCATTGGATAGTTGATAACTAGTTATAGATAGGTCTCCAGCATAACCTGATACTTTTTCTTGTATTTCTTGTTTAAACCCTAAAAGTATACCGAAAGCTAAAATAACAACACAAATACTTATAGATACTGCGGCAATAGCAAGTGTCGTTATAGTTTTGGTAAAAGAATGTTGTTTACTTAAACTTAGTTTCTTCGCGATGTAGTACCCAAATTGCATACTTTTGACCCTGCAAGATTATAATTAAAATGAGGAAATTACTTGTATTAACTTTATTAATGTCCGTTTTTTTTGCCTGTAAGTCTTCTGACAATTCAGGTAATATTTCTAACGTAAAGAATTCACAACAAATTGCGGATGCAGAACCAGCAATAATATTGGGATCTGAGCAGGTAATGGAATATCTTCCTGTGCTGCATGGAAAGCGTGTAGGATTGGTTGTCAACCAAACCTCAACTATTGGAGAAACTCACTTAGTAGATTCATTGATAAAGCTTGGTGTGAATATTAAGAAGGTGTTTGCTCCAGAACATGGTTTCAGAGGGAATCATAGTGCAGGGGCAATAATAAAGAATGGAGTGGATGTAAAATCAGGTTTACCAGTTGTTTCGTTATATGGTTCTAACAAGAAGCCAACAGCTGAAATGTTAAAAGATATCGATGTAGTTCTCTTCGACATTCAAGACGTTGGAGTTCGTTTTTATACATACATATCTACAATGCATTACGTAATGGAAGCTTGCGGTGAACTTGACAAAAAAGTGGTGGTTCTAGATCGTCCTAATCCTAATGGCTTTTATATCGATGGTCCAATTTTGGAAAAAGAGTTTTCTTCATTTATTGGGATGCATGAGATTCCAATTGTGCATGGTTTAACCGTTGGGGAATTAGCTCTTATGTTAAACGGTGAAAAATGGTTAAAGAATGGTGTTCAATGTGATTTAAAGGTGGTATCTTGTAAAAACTATAACCACAATCGAATGTATGAATTACCCATTAAGCCATCTCCAAACCTGCCCAATATGAACTCGGTTTACTTGTATCCTTATCTTGGGTTATTTGAAGGAACCAATGTTAGTATAGGACGAGGAACAGAAACACCGTTTCAAATTGTAGGAAGACCAGGATTTGATGGTAGCTATGACTTTACTCCACAAAGTATTCCCGGTGTATCTGATCATCCAAAGTATGAGAATATCTTGTGTTCTGGAGAAATTGTAACAGATGTATCTGATAGCAGTCTTTTTACTTCAAAGCAAATGAATTTGGATTGGCTCATCCTTTTTTACACTACAAATAGGGAAAAAGATGGTCCGTATTTCAAAAACTTTTTCTATAAACTAACAGGAAATAGAGAGTTTAAAAGTCAGATAGAGAGGGGGTTAAGTCCAGATGAAATCAGAGAATCGTGGCAACCCGGTTTGACTAAGTATAAGGAGAAAAGAAAATTGTATCTTTTGTATCCTTAGTATTGGATATATAAAAAATAATTAACATCTTTGCAGCCCTAAAAAAACAGAGGTATGTCTAGAGTATGCGATTTAACAGGTAAGAAGGCAATGGCTGGGAACAATGTTTCTCACTCAAAGCGAAAAACAAAAAGAAGATTTTATCCAAATCTTCAAACTAAGAAGTTTTACCTTCCTGAGCAAGATGAGTGGATTACGTTAAAAGTAAGTACTTCTGCTCTTAAGACGATAAACAAGAAAGGAATTAGTGCTTGTTTAAACAGTTTATTGAAAAACGGAAAAATATAAGCTATGGCTAAAAAAGGAAATAGAGTACAAGTTATATTAGAATGCACCGAGCAAAAAGGATCTAACGTTCCTGGTATGTCTCGTTACATAACTACAAAGAATAAAAGGAATACTACTGAGCGTATTGAGCTTAAGAAGTACAATCCTTATATGAAGAAAGTAACAGTTCATAAAGAAATAAAGTAAGATGGCAAAGAAAGTTGTAGCAACCCTAAAGAAAGCTGGATCTGGTAGAGATTGGGCAAGAGTAATTAGATGTAGAAAATCACCTAAAACAGGTGCGTACACGTTTAGAGAAGAAATGATGCCAACTGAATCTGTTAAAGCAGCTTTGGCAAATAAATAATTAATATTTATATAACAAAAAACTGAAGCTTCCATTGTATAATTGGAGGCTTTTTTTATTTAAAAAACTATGGGATTATTTGATATTTTCAAGAAGAAACCATCAGAAGAACAACAAGAGAAATTAGATAAGGGTCTAGAAAAAACAAGAGGCTCGTTTATCAGTAAACTTTCTAAAGCTGTTGTTGGTAAAAGTCGTGTAGACGAAGACTTCTTAGATGAACTTGAAGAAATCTTAATTTCATCTGATGTTGGTGTGAACACCACAGTTAAGATAATTGATAGAATAGAAGACCGTGTTTCAAGAGACAAGTACCTTAGTTCTGAAGAACTAAACCTAATGCTCAAAGAAGAAATGGTTGAGCTGCTTGCAGAAACAGAAGCATCCATAAAGAACAATGAAGTTCGTCCTTATGTAATAATGGTAGTTGGAGTAAATGGAGTTGGAAAAACAACAACAATTGGTAAACTCTCCAATATGTTTAAAAAGCAAGGACTTAAAGTGGTTCTTGGTGCTGCAGATACATTTAGAGCAGCTGCGGTTGATCAAATCAAAATTTGGGGTGAAAGAGTTGGTGTTGATGTAGTAGCTAAAGGAATGAATACAGACCCTGCTGCAGTGGCGTTTGAAGCAGTAAAATATGGTGCGGAAAACAATGCAGATGTGGTGATTATTGATACAGCAGGTAGATTACACAATAAAGTGAACTTAATGAATGAATTGTCAAAAATAAAACGTGTGATGGATAAGCAAATTGCTGATGCTCCGCATGAAGTTTTATTAGTGCTTGATGCTTCAACTGGACAAAATGCATTTGAACAAGCAAAACAATTTACCGCCGCAACTGAAGTAAGTGCTTTGGCATTAACTAAATTAGATGGTACGGCAAAGGGAGGTGTAGTGATTGGCATAAGTGATCAATTTAATGTTCCTGTAAAATATATTGGTGTAGGAGAGCAAATGGATGATTTGCAAATTTTTGATAGTTCAAGCTTTGTAAACTCATTATTCAACGAATGAAAACAAGAGATCATAAACCCAAAAAAGTTGGATTAGTAACCTTAGGGTGTTCTAAGAATACGGTAGACTCAGAAGTAATAATGGGTCAATTAAAAAATGGAAATGTTGAAGCAGAACATGAGAATGTTGATGGAGCTGATACCATTATCATTAATACATGTGGGTTTATTGATAATGCCAAGCAAGAAAGCATCGATACAATCTTGCATTATGCTGAGGAAAAAAAGGTGGGAAACATCGAAAGTCTTATTGTAACTGGTTGTTTAAGCCAGCGATATAAAGACGACCTTTCTCCTGAAATACCAGAAGTAGATAAATGGTATGGAACCTTCGAGCTACCACAACTTTTAGATAAGGTTGGAGTAGATTATAAGAAAGAATTAGTAGGAGAAAGACAGTCATCCGTCGCTAAGCACTATGCATATACCAAAATATCAGAAGGTTGTGATCGCCCTTGTTCATTTTGTGCAATTCCATTGATGCGAGGAAAGCATGTTTCTAAACCTATTGAAGATTTAGTTCAGGAAGCAAAAAACTTAGTACGAGATGGAGTAAAAGAGTTAATGCTAATTGCTCAAGACTCTACTTTTTACGGAATTGACATATATGGTGAAAGAAAACTAGCTGAATTGCTTGATCGTTTGAGCGATGTTGAAGGATTGGAATGGATTCGCCTCCATTATGCATATCCATCAAAATTTCCGTTTGACATCCTACCAATAATGAACAGCAAACCAAATATTTGCAAATATTTGGATATTCCTATTCAGCATATTTCGGATAATGTTCTCAAATCTATGAGAAGAGGAATTACAAAACGTAGAACAGAAGAGGTTCTGGATAGAATTAAATCTGAAGTCAACAATATAGCCTTACGAACAACTCTGTTAGTGGGCCATCCTGGTGAATATGAGCAAGATTTTGAAGAGTTGAAAGACTTTGTTACACGATATGAGTTTAATCGACTTGGAGTATTTACGTATTCACATGAAGAGGGAACCCATGCATATACTTTAGAAGATCATGTACCACAAGAGATAAAACAAGAAAGGGCAGATGATATTATGGACATTCAGCATCATATTTCGTTGGCCAAAAATCTACAATTGGTTAACACCACACAAAAAGTACTGATTGACCGAATAGAAGGAGATAACTACATAGGAAGAACTCAATTCGATTCACCTGAAGTTGATAATGAGGTAATAATTGGAATTGACCATGGTTACTTGCGTGTTGGAGATTTTGTAAACACGAAAATACTAGAGGCTGAACCTTTTGATTTAATTGCTGTTCCTGTTTAAAATGCAGTTTCATTCAGTTAATAGAAATTCAACTTTTTTTCAGAATGACTTCATTGAGGCTTATTATTCGGATAAGCTTGCTGATTTCTCTTCATACAAACCAAATCTTTCAGAACTCTCTAGTGCTATTGAAAACCGCTTGGGATTCGAACAACGCAGAAGAGATATTCTAGTTTCAGAATTGTTTCATCAATACAATGGTGCAGACATTAAGCTAAACACGTCGCCTGTTGGTGCCAACATTGAAAAACTTAAGTCGTCAAAAACATTTACCATCACAACAGGACAACAGATTCATATAGGTCTAGGTCCGCTGTATGTTCTATATAAAATAGTTGATGTTTTAACCATTTGTAGAGAAGCAAAAGAACTTAATCCTGATTACAATTTTGTGCCAGTTTTTTGGATGGCTAGTGAAGATCATGATCTTGAAGAAATACAATCCGTAAAACTTTATAAGAATGAGTTCCTTTGGGATACTGCTCAGTTTGGTCCTGTTGGTAGAATGAATACGAAGGGTATTTCTGAATTGTTTCAAACGATTGAAAATCAGTTCAATCTGTCTGAAAACCAACTCGATTTCTTGGTAAGATGTAAAGATTTTTATAGTAATGGGACTGTTGCTTCTGGGTTTCGAAATTTGCTGCATTCCTATTTTGGTGAAGAAGGATTAATCATCTTGGATGCAGATTCAGAACAATTGAAATTATCTGTTGCTCCAATGCTTGAAGATGAGCTTTTAGGGAAAAATGGAGATGCATTAAAAGAAACTTCAAAGCAATTAAGCGAAACTGGATTTAAACCTCAATTAGTGGTTCGCGATACCAATGTTTTTTGGATTTCGAAAGAGGGGAGAAGTAAAGTTAAATTAGAATCCGGCAAAATATTGTCTGAAGAAGGCTCAGAGCTATGTGCAATAGAAGATGTTTTCAAGTATGTCCAAAATAATGCTCAAAACATAAGTCCTAATGCCGCATTACGACCGCTTTATCAAGAAATGATTTTGCCCAATTTAGTGTATGTAGGAGGTGGAAGTGAGATGAGATATTGGCATCAGCTTAAAGGGTTGTTTCAGAATTACACTCAACCATTACCACTATTGCATTTAAGAACAAGTAATGTGGTAATTCCTGAGGCTAAGTTAAAACCTCTCGATTTAAATGTTGAAGATTTGTTTAAATCTGAAAACGAACTTATGTCACTGTATAGTCATGATTTGGCCGATGTGCTAAGTAGTCTGGAAAAGAGGAAGTTAGAAGCAGAAAATGCACTTGAGTTGTACGAAAAATTATTTGCTAAGAATGTGGCTGGAAGATCAATAACTACGCGGCTTCAGAAGATAAAACAGCGTATAGCAGAGGTAGATAAATATGCAAAAGA
>JABDQY010000010.1 GCA_013042025.1 Bacteroidia bacterium | reverse complement strand
CAATGATATTGTTTGCAGGCTTTATAACCCTGGCTTTCTCAGAATTCACTAGCAGCTATTACTTTGGTGTACTTGTTAGCACGACCATTTTATTTGCAGTACTATCAGATCTACTTATCTTACCTTTACTGCTTTCTAAAAGTATTAAAAATCAATAATTTTTAGGCTCAACCAAAATGGTTTCTTCTTTATCTACTTTAACCAAGCCTGGAGTTGCTCCTTTAGGCTTACGAACAAACTTTCGTTCTGTATACATCACTACAGCAAGGCTTTCTGTTTTTGCCTTTGAATAGTATGCTGCTATTTGAGCTGCCTTTTCTATTAATGTCATGCTCACCTCTTTCTTGGAAGGGTTTCGAATAATGACATGACTGCCACTAACATTCTTTGCATGTAACCAGATATCATTTTTTGAAGTGTAAGACCGAAGCAACTCATCATTGTCCTTTGCTCCTCTTCCAATTCTAATTTCATAACCATCTAGCATTAATTTACGGTAAGGAAGCCTAACGTCTGATTTTGTTGGCTTAGCTTGAGCAGTTTTAACAATGTCTTTAAAGCTTTCTAACTCACCGAAGGATTTAATCTCAGTTTCTTTTTGACTTATCTTGGATTTAAGTTGATCTAGATTCTTAAGTACAAAATCTACCTGCTTGCTTTCGTTTTTTGATTTTCTATAAAACCGCTCCGCATTGGCTTGTGGTGAAAGCATCTTGTTCAATGATATGGATACCTTAGCTGTACCTTCAAAATTGTCCAATTCAATAGAAGATGCACCTGATGGCACCAAGTGAAGATAAGCCATTAGAAGATCTGCTTTTTGCTTGTATGTGCTTGCATTCGACAAAGAATCTAGTTTTTTAGTGAGGGACTTCTGCTTCGTTTTTAATGATTTTAGTTCTTTATTAAGTACTCCCAAATAGCTCGATTTTGTTTCATTAAAAACCTTATGAGATATATAAAGTCTAGAAAAATTATCCAATGCCTCGATGGTGTTATCAAATGATGTAACATCTTCTTCACTAGGACTATAACTAAGCTTATACGATTTTTCTACTTTTGAAATATAGCTTATACCATGCAAATATTTCTCTCTCAGCTTATTTAACAACTCAGCCTTTTTTTCAATTGAAACCGTTGAAAAATCAAGTGATTCTAGCTCTTGTTTTTGATCTGTATTTAAGAATCGAAGTTGCTTGATAAATGGGATTTCACTATCTAACGAATTACAAATAGCTAGTGCATTTGCACGCTTATATGCTGTTACATCTACATCTTTTGATTTGGCTGGGAAATGTGAGATTAGTGTCCCTTCTTTGTACAACCCCACTTGACTAAATCTACCAAACAACAGAAAATAGAGCGAATACCCGTTGCTAAATTTGATTTGAAAAAGACGGTCAAAAGGATACGTAATTATGTCCTCTACGTAACAATCATTTTCTGTTAACTCTTTAAAGCATAAAAGTCTATTCTTCTTTTGCAGTTTAGATTCATCAGGAGTTTGAAATAGAGCCTCTCCTTTAAAAAATGAAATTTTAAGTGTTATTGGTTCGAAGCTTAATACCAAAGAGTCTTTATCTGTGGTAAAAGCTTGAATTAGTTGTTTTTGTGCAATGGAATTCCCTTTCTCTCTTAGCTCGATAGCTAATCGTGCGATGGTAAAGGAATGTAAATGCATGTCATTTTATTAATACTCTCCATATACATCCGTTAGCAATTCTCTGCCATCAGGTGTAATAAGAATAGTGTGCTCAAACTGAGCTGATAATTTACGATCTCTTGTACGAGCAGTCCATCCATCGCTTCTATCGATAATGCATTCAGCCACACCTTCGTTAATCATCGGTTCAATTGTAAAAATCATACCGGGTTTCATTCGTTTACCCGTATTCTTTTGACCTACGTGACTTACCTCTGGGTCTTCATGAAATTTTAAACCCACACCATGACCACAAAACTGCCAAACAACACCATAACCTTTTCCTTCAGCAAATCGTTGAATTTCATATCCAATGTTACCAAAACGATTTCCTGGCTTACATTCATTCACTCCTATTGCTAAACATTCGCGTGTAACATCAATAAGATCTTGAGCGTTCTTTGAAATATCGCCTATTGGATACATTTTACATGTATCTCCAAAATATCCATCCAATATCGTGGTAACATCTATATTAAGAATGTCGCCATCTTTTAATTCATATTGATTAGGGACACCGTGACAAATCACTTCATTTACACTGGTACATACCGCCCCACTAAAAGGAACGGATCCATGCCCACCGTATCCCAATGTTGCAGATTTTGCACCATGATCTAAAATATATTCCAACGCTTTATCATTGATAAACTTGGTTGTATTCCCTGGAACTACAAATTCTTCTAGATACTTTAAAACACTTGCAGCTAGCCTAGAACTCTTTCTAATTCCGTCGATTTGTTTTTGATTTTTAATCTTTATCGCCATCGAAGCTGCAAAAGTAATTTTACCAATCTAATTTAAAGAATAAATGTATACCAATTGAATTCTTATTTTTGAGTGGTGCAGAAATACTATTTGTTACTTTCAGTTTTAATTCTCGGTTGTTCTCAAGATAAGGAACAACATTCTAACAAAACGAGTTCTCAAAAAGACGATTCAACACTTGTTGAATTTGACACCATTGCAACACAAAACATAGAATCATCTGATAAGGATTCCTTCTTTATATCACACGTGTTAGATTCACTAAATCAAGATTATTTGATCGAGATGGGTGATGGAAGTCTTCGGATTTCAGAAGTTCAAGGAGGATGGGATTCAGGTTATATTACCTACTACCTAGATAACGCCTTGAAGATTTATACGTTTTTTGGTGAAGGATGTGGAGCCTATTGTTCTCCCATGTACTTCACAGTTCTTGATTATCAGAACAAACAGCTTCGTTTTTTCACTGAGCCTGTTGCTGATGTTATACAGATTGATTCAAACCACATCTTACTGAACACGCGTGGCATGCAACGTCTTCGTGGAATTGAATATTGCATGTTTGAGAATGCATATGTCCTTTACCTTTCAGATTCAATTAAGATAAAGAATATTGCCACATCTCAACTCTCTTACTTCGTTGAAAACTCGACAGGTAAATTTGCTGTTTATGATAAAGAAAATGAACCAATCCCACTAAATAGGTATATTGACTCAAGTGAACAATATCTGTATACGACCACTTTTGATTACGAGGAAGGAAGTTTAGGAGAAGACTCTATTCACTGTTCTAAAACAGACGTTAAATATCGTTGGGAAAACGATAACTTTGAAAAAATAGAAACAACATTTACAAAAGAGATAAGATACTTCAAACCCTAATATGGCTTACGACACTCACCTTGCAGAACGTATAACGCGTGTATTTAATGAACGAAAACACAACCCAAGAGAAATGAAAATGATGGGAGGTATATGCTATATGCTTGATGAAAAAATGTGTGTAGGCATTGTAAAGAACCAACTAATGGCACGTGTGGGTCCAGACAATTATGAAAAGTGTTTGGCTAAACCTGGATGCAGTGAAATGAACTTTACAGGTCGTGCAATGAAAGGTTATGTTTTTGTGAATGAAGATGCCATCGATACAGATAAAGATTTAGAATTTTATATCGATTTAGCAATTGGATTTAATCCCTTAGCAAAGGCCAGTAAAAAGAAGGCAAAGAAGAAATGAGTACTGAGTATTTCAGTATAAAGTAATTGATTATAAGTTTCAATACTCAATGCTATTTTCACATTTTCCTATCCTTGATAAACGGATGTTTTTCTCTTGTTTTGGTGACTTCTTCTTTGGAAATTTCAAACTGAATTACTTCTTCCTTATGGCTATGAACCAATAATTCTCCATTTGGTTTGTACGCACATGAATGTCCTGGATAGAAGTGTCCATCAACTTCTCCAACCCGGTTACTAGCAATCACATATACTTGATTTTCAATTGATCGTGCTTTAAGTAGTGCATCCCAATGGGCAATACGTTGACTAGGCCAATTCGCAACACAAATCAAAAGGTCATATTCCGAATCGTTGAAGCTTAAATATGGGAAACGTAAGTCGTAACATACCATTGGACGTATTTTAAAATCTCTAAATGCAAAATCTACTTTCGTATTCCCGGCTTCAATAAAAGCTGTTTCGCCTCCTAATCCAAAGAGATGGACTTTGTCGTAATGTCCAACAACATCTCCATCACTCACCATCACAAATCGGTTGAAATAGCTGTTGTTATCTACACAAAGAAAACTTCCGCAAAAAGAAATGCCTTTTGCTTTTGATTCTGCTTTCAAAAATTGGATGGTCTCCCCTTCCATTGTTTCTGCAATCAACTTATCGTCAATACAGAATCCTGTTTGAAACATTTCTGGAAGAACAACAAGCTCAGCATCTATTTCAGAAATCATTTCTTTGATTTTATTGAAATTTTCAGCTTTGTTTTTCCAAGAAATATTGTATTGGAGAATGGCAACTTTGAGGCTTGGCATAGAACAAATGTAAATATCTTATTCAATTCATTTATTTTTACAGCCAATGAAAAAAATAATAACCCTACTCTTCTTTTCCCCGCTATTTACGTTTGCTCAAAATTCTATCCTTTTTGAAGTAAGCAAACCTGGACAAACAGAAAAAAGCTACCTCATGGGAACTATTCACGTTCAAGATGAAAAAGCGTTCAACTTTAATGATAGTGTGTTCTGGGCAATAGACCAATGTTCCAAAACTGCGTTTGAATTGGATTTAAGCTTGGGTTCTATAAAGAAGATGGACGAAAAGGCAATTACAGAAATAATTGATACTCAATATATAACTAGCTTAGGAAAATATATTGAAACGAATTTCATTCCACAGCTGGTTAATGAAATTCCTGCAAAAGATTTAGCACATAAAATAACAGCTAATATTCTTCCAGCCTACATCGAGTTTATGAAGTTGAAATTTTCAGCAAATAACAGAACACAGTTTGTAGATCAATACTTACAGAACTATGCACGTAAGAACAAGAAAGAGATTATAGGAATTGAAACCTATACAGAACAATTTAAAGCAATACTTGGCAACATGTCTAGCTTTGATTATGAAAAAGCCAATTTAAGTGACAAGATGATTGAATTCATTAAGAAAGACAATATTGATTTTGATATCATGGAGTTGTTTAACGGAACTGAGCAAATGATAGACTTCTATCACCAAGGAGATTTAAGAGGTTTGTGTGATTATTTAAATACTACTATCTCATCTACCAATGCGTTTGCAACAAGTCTTTATGAACGTATTTTCTTTGACCGCAACGATTTAATGTTTGAACGTACCAAAGATAGAATGGCTGAAGGCGGAATGTTTGTAGCTGTTGGCTCTGGCCATTTATGTGGAGACAATGGTTTGATCTCACAATACCAAAATGCAGGATTTAATGTAAGAGCAGTTGATGTTTCAAGTGAATCCAATCGTGAAATTGAATGGAGGTCTTTGGATAAGCAATATTACACCGTTGATCTTCCAAAAGGTACACATCTCACAGAAAATAAGGATGTTATGGGAATGGGATTTTTACTTGAATCCATGATGGATACCACATATGCAAATACACTCTTTACATCCAAAGGAATGGCAACATTCAAAATAGAGCGTACCGATTACAATGAAGATGCCGAAGCTGTAAATGACGAATTTGATTATGCTGCATTTCTAAAGGAATTACAGGAAATAAAAGATTCTACTCCTGGTTATGAAGATCTAGACTATATGGAAGAAGCGGATGATATCACTGAGATTGAATCTATTGAGAACATTGATTATCCTACTGAAATTAACGGAGAACGAATTTATGAAATGGATGAAGTAGATGAAGCTGCAGTGTATGAAGAAGTGGCCGTAGAAGCCGTATATGATGAAGATGATGAAGAGATTTCGGATTATGAGGGCGACTACGAAATGGAAGAAGCAGAATATGCTGAAGGCTACTATGATTCAGAAATTGAAGAATATGATGACATCGATTATGAAACCGAGATTGAAGATGAGGGTTTTCCTTACTCTAAGAACAGTATTAAGAACAAGTTAACAGAAGAACAACAAGTGTACTTTAAGGAAGTTGGTGACAGTATATCTCGTTACATAAAACAAGAAATGGGAACACTGATGATGTCGATGATGGGCATGATGGGAGGAAATTCGGAATCCTATCCAGCTCTTGTTAATGATGAAGAAGTAGAATTGGATTTCTCTAGAAGCATGCTCGGAAGTTCTATCTCTACAATTATTGAGACTGAAACCAGTGAATACGAATTGACCATTGAAGGTGATCCTGAAGTGCTTCAGTCGGAAGATCTTAGAAGATTCTTTACCAGTTTTAAATTGAAGGAATAGTTAATATGCAAACGCTTACCTCAATAAGGTAACAGTACCTTTATCAGAAATAGACATCATAGTACTTTTGTCAACATAAAATAGAATCCACATGTAAGCATCTTGCTGACAATCTCTTCCTTCGTATGTACCATCCCATCTATGCGTAGGGTCGTTTGTTTCCATTACACGTTCTCCCCATCGGTTGTAAATCTCAAAACGATAATCTGTGAATTCACAAAGTGATACAGGTACAAATGTTTCATTTAATCCATTTGAATTAGGTGTAAATGCATTAGGTACAAATAATTTACATGGTTCACATTCCTTATCTATTATTTCTATAGTGTCGGATACCAGGCAACCGTTACCATCCAACATGTCTACAGTAAATGTTCCAAACTCCTTTGTGTTAATCGAGGATTCTGTTCCACCATTGCTCCACTTGTACGACCTCATATTCCCATTATTCCATAGGTCTATGTAAGCATCATCTCCTAAGCATTTTGTAATATCTTCAACTGGGTTATAATTGATATCATGGATAGATATTACTGTAGTAATGACACTATCACACCCTTGACTGTTCGTTATTGTACTTACATATCTTCCCGATTCTGATACTATTCTTCCATCAGGAAGTGTATAATTAGTCCCATTACAAAGAGACACGTTTATCTCTGAAGATGTGCTCTTTAAAATAGTAACGTAAGTATGATGAATAGAATCACAACCCAATGCCGTTTTAAATACTTCTGTTACCGTTTGAGAAGAATAATACCAATTACCTTTTAAACTAACCCTGTCGCAAGACGAAGCAGTTGAAGTAGTGATTACAGAGTTATTGATCGTTAAATCCGTGATTACTGTACTATCACAACCAAGACTAGTAGTAAAGTTGTCTGTTACTGTCTGAGTTGTATAATACCACGTTCCATTTACTGAAGCACTGTCACATGCAGTTTCTGTTAGGTTAGTGATAACTGAATTATTGATTGTTAAATCTGTGATTACAGTACTATCACAACCAAGACTAGTAGTAAAGTTATCTGTAACTGTTTGAGTTGTATAATACCACGTTCCATTTACTGATGCACTATCACATGCAGTTGCAGTTAGGTTAGTAATAACCGAGTTGTTGATTGTTAAATCCGTAATTACTGTACTATCACATCCAAGACTAGTAGTAAAGTTATCTGTTACCGTTTGAGTAGTATAATACCAGTTACCGTTCACATTTGCTGAATCACAAGATGTTTCTGTTAGGTTAGTGATAACTGAGTTATTGATCGTTAAATCCGTGATTACTGTACTATCACAACCAAGACTAGTCGTAAAGTTATCTGTTACAGTTTGAG
>JABDQY010000027.1 GCA_013042025.1 Bacteroidia bacterium | reverse complement strand
AACTCAAGCTTGCTTGAAAGTTTGACACATAAAAAAAGACAAAGGACAAGTCCTTGGATTTTTGTTAGTCTAACCTCTCCACAGGAAGACTGCCGAAAATCGATAGATTTTCAAGGTAATCCTAGCCATTTCATTATAGTTGGTGTTGTAAAGCACTATTTATTGACTAAAGAAAATACATTAAAGAGAACTCTTCCATTGAAATAAGCATATTTTAATGGAAACTAATTTACTTTTAAGTTTCCTCTTTATAAGGAAGTCCGTCAAGTAAATATTGCAAAGCTTCTATTCTGGCCTCTGTTTTACGATCAGCTTTGATAATTTTCCAAGGAGCATGATCTGTATTTGTTTTCTCAAACATCAACTCTTTGTAATGGGTGTACTCATCCCAAAGTTCTTGAGCCTTTTCATCAATAGGAGACATCTTCCACCTTTTTAGTGGACTTGACCTAATATCCCCAAATCGAGTGGCTTGTTCTTTTTTACTAATTGAAAAGTAAATCTTAAACAAGTATGTATCAGATTCTTGAATCATCCGTTCAAAATCATTTACTTGCCCCATAAAGATGTCATATTCCTTTTTAGAACAAAATCCATTAACAGGTTCAACAACAGCTCTATTATACCAACTTCTATCGAAGAACACTATTTCTCCAGGTTTTGGTAATTGATTGATGTATCGTTGAAAATACCACATATGTTCTTCCTCTTCGTTGGGTTTTGGAAGAGCAACTATCCGATAGTGTCTAGGATTGATGTGTGCAGATATTCTTCGTATTGCTCCACCTTTACCAGCCGCATCTCTACCTTCAAATAATACGACTACCTTTTTTTTGTTTTGAATAATCCAATCTTGTGCATTAACAAGTTCTGCTTGTAAATCCGCTAGGTTATTCTCGTAGCGTGTTATACGTAATGCCTTCTGAACATCTGTTTTTTTATCCGCAAATAGATTACGTAACCCTTTCTTTGTATTGAGAAGCTTAATATCTTCATCTGTCAATTTCATATCTTTTATTGATTCTTTAACTGCTTCCATGTCTTATATGTCTATTTGTTCAACTAGTCTGTGATATCTAGAAATTACGTTAGGATCTGGTAATACATTTATTTTAGCATCCTTTTTACCGGTATAATCAAAACGTGATAGTACATATCTGATGCTTTCTAAACGAGCTTCTTTTTTGTCATTAGTTTTCACAATTATCCAAGGACTAAATGTTGTGTGCGTTTTTGAAAACATTTCCTCTTTATAATGCGTGTACTTATCCCACATTTCTTGACCTTTTTGATCAACTGGACTGAACTTCCAGATTTTAAGAGGATTCTTTAAACGTGAATTGAATCTTTTTACTTGTTCTTCTTTCGAAATAGAGAACCAAAATTTAATTAATGTTACACCTGATTCATATAACATGTGTTCAAACTCAGGTACTTGAACCATAAATTGATCATACTGCTTTTTATCACAAAAACCCATTACAGGTTCTACAACTGCTCTGTTATACCAACTTCTATCAAAAAATACAATTTCACCTGCATTTGGAAGTTCTTTAATATAGCGTCTAAAATACCATTGCCCTTTTTCAATATCAGTAGGTTTTGATAGAGCAACTTTTCTCATAGAACGAGGATTTAGGTGTTCAGTAAATCTTTTAATAGATCCTCCTTTTCCAGCGGCATCTCGACCTTCAAAGATTATTGCAACTCGCTTATTATTTTGTGATACCCATTTTTGTAAGCTTACCAATTCAGCTTGAAGGAGTTTTAGTTCTTCTTCGTATCTGAGGTTTTTTACGATTTTTTCGATATTAATATTTTTCTCTTCCGCTAGTGAGAACAATTGTTTCCTTCTACTCACGGAAGCTAAATCTTCGGCTGTAAACATATTTTAAATTTTATGTTGCCAAAGATATCAATAAACTAATTTTAATTAATTCAAACTGCTATGATTTTCTTCATAACTAGTAGTAAGTAAAATCATAAAAATGATCCATAAAAAAAGGTCTTGAATTTCAAGACCTTTAAATAATACATTTTTTTTATTACCTACTTCTTATTCTCTATTGCAGCTTTTACAAATCTCACAAAAAGTGGGTGAGGGGCATCAACTGTACTTTTTAATTCAGGGTGATATTGTACACCTACGAACCAAGGATGATCTGGAATTTCAACAACTTCTACTAAATTGTTGTCAGGATTGATACCAACAGCACTCATGCCGTGTTTTTCAAAATCTTTTAAGTACTTATTGTTAAATTCATATCGATGACGATGACGTTCTGAAATTAACTGTTTACCATAAGCCGTGAAGGACCTAGATCCTTTCTCTAATTTACACTTATATGCTCCAAGACGCATGGTTCCGCCTTTTTTACTTACTTCTTTCTGACTTTCCATCAAATCAATAACTGCCTCTTTTGATTTAATATCCATCTCTGTACTATGAGCTTTTTTGAGCCCCATAACATTACGTGCAAATTCAATTACAGCACATTGCATTCCTAAACAAATTCCAAAGAAAGGAATCTTATTCTCTCTTAAATATTTAATTGTACTGATCTTTCCCTCAATTCCACGATCTCCGAAACCAGGTGCAACCAATACACCATCTAAATCTTTCATTTTTTCTTGGAGATTTTCATTATGCAAATTCTCCGAATGGATGTGGGTAAGGTTCACTTTGCATTCATTTTCAGCTCCTGCATGAATAAATGCTTCATTTATAGATTTATAGGCATCTGGCAATTCAACATATTTTCCTACCAAACCGATATTTACTTCAAACTTCGGATGCTTTAATTTAAACAGAAAATCTTTCCACTTATCCAGATTTGCATCTGTACTCGTAGGTAATCGTAATTTAGCCAAAACAACACGGTCGAGTTTCTCTTTTTCCATGGTTAATGGAACCTCATAAATGGTTTCAACATCAATACTTTCAATTACAGCATTCTGATTTACGTTGCAAAACAAGGATATCTTTTTTCGAATGTCTGTCGTTAATTTATGCTCGGTTCTACAAACCAAAATATCCGGTTGTACTCCGGCCTCCAGGAGCTTCTGAACCGAATGTTGAGTAGGTTTAGTCTTTAATTCACCTGCTGCTCTTAAGTACGGTATTAAGGTCAAATGAATAACCACTGAATCATCACTACTCAGTTTTCGTTTTAACTGACGCACAGACTCAACATAAGGTAGAGACTCAATATCACCAACTGTACCTCCTAATTCTGTAATTACAATATCAAAATCACCACTTTCACCTAGAATAGTCATTCTACGTTGGATCTCGTCCGTTACATGCGGGATAATCTGAACTGTTTTTCCTAAGTATCTACCTTCACGCTCATTATCTATAACAGTGGAATAAACTCTTCCTGTTGTAACATTATTTGCCTGAGAGGTTGGAACATTTAAAAATCGTTCGTAATGTCCTAAATCTAAATCTGTTTCCGCTCCATCATCTGTAACGTAACATTCGCCATGCTCATAAGGGTTCATTGTACCTGGATCGACATTCAAATAAGGATCAAACTTCTGAATGGTTACTCGATAACCGCGAGCTTGTAATAGTTTGGCCAATGAAGCCGATATGATGCCTTTACCTAATGAAGAAGTTACTCCGCCCGTAACGAAAACGTATTTTGTATCCATAAATTTGATTTATTGTGTGCCAAAAGCGGGAACATGAAGCCAATTCGACTCAGAGAACTACCGTAATTGTACGGGTGTCAAAGTTACATTAAGAATTTTTGCATTGAGCATAATTTTCAAAATACGATTTCAAGATGTTGTTAACACCAACAGAATTTTGATGTAAAAAGAAGGTTTCTTAACCTATTGTTGCTGCAACAGCTTTTCAACTGAAACAATATCATCAGGTGTGTCAACTCCAATCAAGTCTGATTCGGTAACAACAGCTGAAATTACGATATGATTTTGCAACCATCTAAGCTGTTCTAGGCGTTCAACTGTCTCTAACTCCGAAGGACCTAAATTTTTAATCTCTTCAAAGGCAGTAGCGGTAAAGCCATAGATACCAACATGTTTGAAAGCAACTTCTGGTTCAAATTTATCCATGTGTGGAATGGGTGACCTACTAAAATAACAGATGTCACAAAAACCACCATCAAATGCAGTTGGAACTGCTTTTACTACATTATTGTTAAGATATTCAGCTTCATCATCAATGGGTTTTATTAATGTAGCTACGTCAATCTCTTCATCTTCAAATAGTTCCAGTAATAGGTCAATATCATCTGGTGATACTAATGGTTCATCACCCTGAACATTAATAATAACGTCGTATTCTTGATCTTCAGATTCTAAAATTTCTATAGCTTCTTGACATCTTTCTGTACCGTTTACAGGACTAGAAGATGTGAGGATTGCTTGACCATTAAATGATTCAACAGCTTTAATAATTTCTTCACTATCAGTGATTACAAACACGTCACTAGCAATGCTTTTCTCAGCTGCTTCATATACCCATTGAATCATAGGCTTACCTAAAATTAATGCAAGTGGTTTATTGGGGAATCGGGTAGATTCCATCCGTGCTGGAATCAGTACAACAGATTTCATATTGCTAAACTTCTTGATCTGTATCCCAAGCTTCTAAATAGTCTGCAACTCTTCTTACAAACATTCCACCAAGTGCTCCATCTACAACACGATGGTCGTAAGAGTGTGACAAGAACATCTTATGACGAATTCCAATCATGTCTCCATGTTCAGTTTCAATTACAGCAGGTTTCTTAACAATAGCACCCATCGCCATAATTGCAACTTGAGGTTGATTAATAATTGGTGTTCCTAAGACATTGCCAAAAGTTCCAACATTAGTAACTGTATAGGTGCCTCCTTGAATTTCGTCTGGTTTCAATTGATTGTTTCTAGCTCTATTTGCTAAATCATTCACCGTTTTAGCCAAGCCAGTAAGATTCATGAAATCCGCATTTTGGATTACTGGGACAATTAGATTACCGCTAGGTAAAGCCGCTGCCATTCCAATGTTTATATTTTTCTTCTTAATAATTTTATCTCCTTCAACGGAAATATTAATAAGAGGGTAGTCTTTAATTGCTTTTACAATTGCTTGTATAAAAATAGGAGTGAAGGTGAAATTTTCGCCCTCTCTCTCTTTAAAACCAGCTTTAATTTTGTTTCTCCAATTTACTAAGTTGGTTACATCAGCTTCAACAAAAGATGTTACGTGAGGTGAAGTTTGCTTGCTCATAACCATATGGTCGGCTATAAGCTTTCGCATTCTATCCATTTCGATAATCTCATCTCCTGGATTCAAAGATATTTCTGGACTTGCTTTTGTAGTTTTCTTTTCTGAACTTTCTAATGTTGGCGTACTTGGGGCAGGTGCTGCAGTAGTTGCAGTTCTTCCACCTTCTACATAAGCAATAATATCACGTTTGGTTACCCTTCCGTCTTTTCCTGAACCTTGAACAGCTTCTAATTCACTCATAGAAACTCCTTCTGTTCTAGCAATATTTAAAACTAATGGTGAATAAAAACGATCTGAATTTCCATTTGTTTCTACTGGCATAGCTATTGCTTCTTTAGCAACAGTAACGGTGTTTTCAACAGCAGTCACTTCAGTTTTTGTTTCTGCTACAACTGGCTGAGCTGCAACGGGAGCGTCTCCTTCTGTGTTTACAATAGCGATTGTTTCGCCCACTTTAACAACATCACCTTCTCCAAACAAAATCTTAGATAATGTACCTGCTTCCATGCTTGGCACCTCACTATCTACTTTGTCAGTTGCTATTTCTAATACTGCTTCATCAACTTCAATTGAATCACCTTCTTTTTTCAACCAGGTTATAATGGTTGCCTCCGCAATACTTTCACCCATTTTGGGCATAATTAATTTGTATTCTGCCATAGCTTTAATGCGGTGCAAATGTACAATTTTTGATTGAGCCTTTCTTTAATTCCAAGTATATTTTATCCATAGGATATGTTTGGAAATCGATTTAATCCAATGATATAAATAAAGTAATCTTATCTTCGGACCATTAAATTTAAAATTTTGAAAAAACTAATTTTTATCCACCTATTACTATTCTTATGCATCTCTTCTTTTGCACAAGATGCTGAGACAAAAAAAGACATTAATGGCAACCAATACACTAGTTATTCCAATGATCCCTCAAATAGTCGTTGGTACACTCTTGAAAACGGTTTAACAGTTATTCTTTCAGAAAATAAAACAAAGCCAAGGGTTCAAACGCTCATTGCAACTAAAGCAGGTAGCAGCAGTGATCCTTCAGATAATACTGGATTGGCTCATTACTTGGAGCATTTATTATTCAAAGGAACAGATAAGTATGGTACATTGGATTATGAGAAAGAAAGCAAACTCTTATTAGAAGTTGATGCATTATATGAACGGTATAATAAAACTACTGACCCTAAGAAACGTAAGGCTATTTACCATTTGATTGATAGTGTTTCTGGTGAAGCAGCTAAGTATGCTATAGCAAACGAATATGATCGTATGCTACAAGGTATAGGTGCTAAAGGTACAAATGCATTTACAAGTTTTGAGAGAACGGTTTATGTAAATGATATTCCGTCAAATCAAATAGGTACTTGGTTAGATATTGAAGCAGAGCGGTTTAGAAAACCAGTTCTTAGATTGTTTCATACGGAGTTAGAAGCTGTTTATGAAGAAAAGAATATTGGCATGGACAATGACAATAGACAAGTTTATGAAAAGCTTTTTGCTGAAGTATTTGCAAACCATAATTATGGAATGCAAACCACCATTGGCACTACTGAACATCTTAAAAACCCAAGCATAGAAAAGATAAGAGCATATTACAATACCTATTATGTTCCAAATAACATGGCAGTTATTCTTGCAGGTGACATCAATTTAGATGAAACATTTGAATGGCTTAAAGAGAAGTTTTCATACATGGTTCCAAAGGAAGTTCCAACAAAATCCTTTAAGGACGAAACTCCATTACCTTCAGTGAAAAGAATAACTGTAACAGGACCTTCAGCTGAATCACTAACCATGGGATACAGAGTACCTGATGCTCTCGACAAGGATGCTACACTGGTTATGCTAGTAGATCTCATACTTGCAAACTCAAAAGCTGGCCTTATTGATTTAAACATGGTGAAAGCTCAAAAATGTGTACAAGCATATTGTTCTCCTATGTTGTTAAAAGAACGGGGTGTTCATTATTTTGC
>JABDQY010000026.1 GCA_013042025.1 Bacteroidia bacterium | reverse complement strand
GGTGTGAAGGTTCGAGTCCTTTCGCCCGCACTTTTAAAATCAAACGAAGCCCTGATTTTTCAGGGTTTTGTTTTTTGTAGACTTCTTACTTTAAGGAAATTGTAAACACCAACCTCATAAAAAAAAGAGAATCGTGAACGTAACACTTGAAAAAAAAGATGATTTAAATGCGTTAATTACCATTGAAATCAACAATGAAGACTATCAAGAATCATTAAACAATCAATTTAAAGAGTATCGCAAAAAAGCAAAGATTCCAGGTTTTCGACCAGGACAGGTTCCTTTAGGGATGGTTAAAAAGATGATTGGTAAAAGTGCCTTGTATGAAGAGGTGAATAAGCTGACATCTAGTGGTTTGTACGATTATTTGAATGAAAATAAAATTGACATTTTAGGTCAGCCAATTAGCTCTGAAGAGAAAGAAAGTGAATTGGATTTTGATTCTTACGGATCGTTTGTGTTTCATTTTGATTTAGGTTTAGCTCCTGTATTTGACTTAAAAGTAGATAAAAAGGATAAACTAACTCGGTATGAAATTGAGTTAGAAAAAAAGGAAATTGAAACTGAGATTAAAAATCTTAGTAGACAACACGGGACACTTGAAAACGTTGAAAAGGCTGAGACAGAAAATGATTCAATTGTCTTGATTATGACTGAAGTAGACAAGAAAGGTGAGCACAAAGATGGCGGCGTTTTTGAGCAAGAGGTAACCGTTTTGCCAGAAGTTGTAAAGAGTAAAAAAGTTAAGAAACAATTGGTTGGTTTATCCTTGAATGATGAGATAAACGTTGATGTATTCGAATTGTTTAATGATAATGAGTTGGTTATCAATCAATCGTTAGGGATAGAAAAAGAAGCAGTTAAGGATTTAAACAAAACGTTTAAAGCTAAAGTAAAGGAGATTAAACGCGTTACTGCAGCTGAACAAAATCAAGAATTCTATGATTTAGTGTTAGGAAAAGATAACGCTAAAACGAAAGAAGAGTTTGAACAGAAAATTGAAGAAAACTTAAGTTCTTACTATCAAGCTGAAGCTGAAAAGCAATTGGAAGCTGAGGTAAATGCGTTATTAGAAAAGAAGCATCAATTAAATCTTCCAGATGAATTTTTAAAACGCTGGTTAACCCAAACAAAACCAGAGACCTATACACCTGAGAACATAGATGAGTTATACGAAAAGGAATCAGATGTTCTTAGAAAGCAGTTGGTAAGAGAAAAAATTGCTGAACAAGAAAAAGTTGAGGTTTCTGATGAAGATTTAAACCAAACTTCATTCGCTTATACCGCACAGGTTTTAAGACAATATGGGATGAACAATCCTGATCCTGCATTGATTCAAAACTTCGAAGCAAAGAATCGTGAAGATCAAAGCTATATGCTAAGAATTCGTGATGTTGTGATTGAAAAGAAAGTCTTGGATAAGGTAAAAGACATGATTACAATCAAAAGTAAAAAACTTGCGGTAGATAAGTTTTATAACGAGGTGAAGAAGTTTGGGGATAAAGTATAGCTTTTTTTCTAGGACACCTATTGTAAAACTCGCATGTGGATGTGAACTTTTTTCTCAACTAATTGTTTAATTTTGACTGATTATATTATGGATTTCGGAAAAGATTTTAGAAAGTATGCTATTAAACATCACGGTATTAGTAGCCTTAAAGTTGATCACTATATGGAGAGCTCGATTGCAGCACCTCAAGATATGACCAGAACGGTAATTGAAGAACGTCAAATGCCTTTTAGAGAGGTAGACGTATTTTCAAGATTGATGGCTGATAGAATTATATTTTTGGGAACAGCAATTGATGACTATATCGCGAATGTGATTCAAGCTCAAATGCTTTTCTTAGAAAGCACAGATGCAAAAAGAGATATACAGGTTTATATAAATAGCCCTGGAGGATCTGTTTATGCTGGTCTTGGAATTTATGATACAATGCAATATATATCGCCAGATGTAGCTACTATTTGCACGGGAATGGCTGCAAGTATGGGTGCGGTATTAATGTGTGCAGGTACTAAGGGTAAAAGAACAGCTCTAAAACATAGTCGTGTTATGATTCATCAACCATTGGGAGGTGCACAAGGACAAGCAACCGACATGGAAATTACTGTTAAAGAAATCCTAAAACTAAAAAAAGAATTATACGAAATAATTGCAACTCATTCTGGTCAAAAGCTTGCTAAAGTAGAAAAAGACAGTGAGAGAGATTATTGGATGACATCTACTGAAGCTAAGGCTTATGGTATGATTGATGAAGTATTAATTAAAAAATAGTTATGCAACTTACTTGTTCTTTTTGTGGTAGAAGTAAAGGAGACGTAGGTCTTCTTGTTTCCGGTATTGATGCTCATATCTGTGAAGATTGCATTCAGCAGGGGAATGAAATTCTACTGAGCGAAGGAAAATCTAAAAAGCCAAAGCAAAAACCTATTTCATTCGATCTTAAGAAACCAAAAGATATTAAGAAGAGTTTGGATGAGTATGTGATTGGCCAAGATAAAGCAAAGAAAACATTAAGCGTTGCGGTTTATAATCACTACAAGCGATTATCTTACATCCGTGATGAAAACAGTGTTGAATTAGAAAAATCAAATGTACTCTTAATTGGAGAGACTGGGACAGGTAAAACTTTGTTAGCTAAGACGTTAGCTAGAACTCTAGAGGTTCCATTTTGCATAGCAGATGCAACAGTTCTTACGGAGGCAGGATATGTTGGAGAAGATGTAGAAAGCATCATTTCTCGATTGTATCAAGCTTCAGATTATAATCAAGAAGCTACTGAAAGAGGAATAATCTATATCGACGAGATTGACAAAATAGCTCGAAAATCTGACAACCCATCAATAACACGAGATGTTAGTGGAGAAGGAGTACAGCAAGGATTATTAAAAATTCTTGAAGGAACTGTGGCCAACGTTGCACCGCAAGGTGGACGTAAGCATCCAGATCAAAAGATGGTGCAAATCAACACTTCGAACATTTTGTTTATTTGCGGAGGTGCATTTGATGGGATTGAAAAAGTCATTTCTAGACGAATGCAAGCAAATGCTCTGGGCTTTAAAGCTAAATCTGAAGATGATATTGATACAGTAGAATATCTTGAATATGCTACACCAGCCGATTTAAAACAATTCGGACTTATACCAGAAATCATAGGTAGAATTCCAATTCTTACTGCTTTGAAACCATTGGATGCAGCTACTCTTAAAGCTATTTTGTTAGAACCTAAAAATGCTTTAATTAGACAATATAAAGCTCTCTTTGAAATGGAAGGTGTTGAGCTTACAATAACAGATAAGGTAATCGATTATATAGTTGAGAAGGCAGTAGAGTTCAAACTTGGAGCCCGTGGATTGCGTTCTATTTGTGAAGCTGTATTGTCCGACTATATGTATGAATCTCCATCCGATGCTTCAATGAAAGAAGTAAAGATTGGTATTGAAGAAGCAGAGAAAGTAATTGAGAAGCTTCGATTAAAAGCAGCATAAACTTTTAAGTTTTCCTTGTACATCGTTTTATTTTGGTTTGTTTTGAAGACCAACTTTGACACGTATATTTAAAAAGAACGATCCAAAGGTTATTAAGGCGTGGACTTTCTATGACTGGGCCAATTCCGTATATAATTTGATTATTTCAACCGCAATTTTTCCAATTTTCTATGAAGGAATTACTGGAAAACATGCACGAGAGAATGGTTTAGTTAGTGAAGTAGGAGGTGAAACAGTTGAAATGGTCCTCTTTTTTGGAAGACAGTTTGTGAATACGGAACTCTATTCGTATGTGTATTCAGCATCTTTCTTAATTGTAGTGTTAATGGTTCCCATTCTTTCAGGAATTGCAGATTTCGCTGGAACAAAGAAGCAATTTCTTCAGTTCTTTTGCTATCTTGGAGCTATATCTTGTGCTTCCTTATATTTCTTTGATGTAAATCATCTTGAGCGAAGTATGCTTTCAGTTTTCTTCGCGAGTATAGGGTTTTGGGGTAGTTTGGTCTTTTATAATTCATTCCTTCTTGAAATAGCAGATAAAGATCAACACGATAAAATTAGTGCACAAGGGTTTTCTAAAGGATACATTGGAAGTGTATTGTTACTTGTTACCATACTAGTATTAAATGGTACTGGAATCTTACCAGTGAGTAAAGGTGTTCCTTTTGTATTAGTTGGTCTATGGTGGGCAGGTTTCGCTCAATATACGTATTACTACCTACCTGGAAAATCTCACTATCCAGTCCGTGTGAAAGAACCCAATCACAATGTTTTTTGGTATGGCTATAGAGAACTTCGGAAAGTTTGGAGAGAACTGAGAAACTATGCAAAAATTAAATGGTTTTTGGCAAGTTACTTTGTATATAACATGGGTGTTCAAACAGTTATGTTGCTAGCTGTGTTATTTGCTAGTAAAGAAATTGACTGGATTAAGGATTCGCCTGAGTGGTGGCAAACCAAGGAAACGGGTCTTATTGTTAGTATCATTTTAATTCAACTTATTGCAATAGCAGGGGCATATGTCCTATCCAATTTATCACGTAAGATGGGAAATTTAAGAACCTTAATGCTTGCCACAATTATTTGGGTAGTATGTACAATAATTGCATATTTCATACATCTACCGGTAGAATTTTATGGTTTAGCCGTTCTAGTTGGTTTTGTAATGGGAGGGATACAAAGCCTTAGCAGATCAACGTACTCTAAGATGTTGCCTCCAACTGATGACCATGCTTCATACTTTAGCTTCTATGATGTAATGGAAAAAATTGGATTAATAATTGGTCCATTTTTGTTTGGATTCTTAGAAGGAATAAGCGGAAGTATGAGAGTGTCTGTTTTGATGCTTATGACATTTTTCATTATCGGATTTTTACTATTAATTAAAACAAGGAAAGTAGCTCTTTCTCAAGAGTTAATTGAAGATTAGTCGATGTTAAAAAAGTACCTCTCCGATATCGCTTTCATGCAATTCTTGAACTTGCTCATTAAACCTATTTGGATTTTAATAATTGATAGAGCGGTTCAAAATGCATTGCCTCATGAGGTTTATGGAAACTATTTCGCACTGTTCAATTTTAGCTTAATGTTTTTTATCATATTGGATTTAGGTTTAAATGGGTACAACACAACTCAAGTTTCTAGGGACAGTAAAAAAATAGCAACAATAACAGGTAATATACTAGGACTCAAAATTCTCCTCAGTATTTTTTATACAATAATTGTTTTTCTAGTTGGGAGCATATTTGGTTATGATTCTTCAGAGTTTGGCATTCTTGCTATGCTATGTATTCTACAGATTATAACTTCATTTAACCAATACTTAAGAACTATCGTATCCAGCTTACAAAAATTCAAATGGGATGGCGTATTTATGGTGCTCGATCGTGTAGTAGTGATTAGTTTATGTGCTATCTTATTATGGGGAGGTCTCGACACATTGAAACTTACAATTTTCAACTTCATATGGGCACAAATCATTGGAGTTGGTTTTGTGTTTGTGCTTCTATTGGTTTTCTTATCGCGTTATTTAAAGTCAATCCGAATTTCGTTCAATCTTAACAAAATAATTCCGCTACTCAAAAAGTCTTGGCCTTTTGCACTTTTAGTCACTCTTATGGGTTTATACAATTATGTTGATAGTGTAATGTTAAAAAGTCTAGTTGGAGATGCAAAAGCTGGAGAGTATGCATTGGGATATCGTTTGTTCTATGCTTTACTGATGTTTGCACAAATATTTAGTGGTGTATTGCTTCCATTTTTCAGTAAAAATATGGTAAACAGAGAGGTTATTGATCGCGTATCAACCTATACTTTTAAACTTCTGTTTACGATAGGAGTTACTGTGGCTTGCATTTGTTTCGCATATCAAAATGAATTAATGGTAATGCTCTACCCAGAGAAAACCACAAGTGATAGTATAACCGCCTTTGGAATATTGATGTTTGGTTTTATAGGGTCAGCCATGGTATTGGTTTATGGAACCTTGTTAACCGCGATGTTGAACCTTAAACAGTTAAATATTGCAGCATTTATAACCTTGGTAATTAATCTAGTACTCAACGGTGTTTTAATACCAAAATATGGAGCTACTGGAGCAGCTATTGCTACCATAACAAGTCAGTTATTATTTGGAGCTTTATGCTATCAAATAGCGTATAAGAAAATTAGATTTACGATTGTTAAACAAGAAATAATAAAGCAGATAGTCGGATTAATTCTGTTGATTACCGTAATCATTTTTGGAAAACAATATTTTGAAAATGTGTTCGTTCATGTAGTAATGATTTCACTTTCAATTCTATTAGTAGTTTATCTTTACAAGCTGTTTGAAAAGAAACATCTAAAGTCACTTGTTAGAAAGTGATAAAATTCTTGTGATTAACTTAACTTTGCCGCTTTATTAAATTTACCCAATGACCCAAAACAAAGAGTTTGAATTCAACTTTGTTGATATAATTTCCTTAATCTGGGAATATAAAAAACAACTAATGATAATTGGATTGATTGCTGCTGTTCTAACTGCAATTTTCACTGCTCCATTTATCATCAAGCCTAAATACAAATCTGAAGTAGTTTTTTATCCAACTACAATTAATTCTATTGGTAATGCCATGTTTACCGATCTCAATAAACGAGAGGCAGATCCATTGGCATTTGGAGAAGAAGAGGAGGCTGAAAATGCACTGCAACTCTTAAACTCTTCTGCATTACAAAATCGTATAATCAAAAACTTCGATCTTATGAGGCATTACGACATAGATCCAGAAGGTAAAAGTCCACGAACAGATTTAGGTGATGAAATGAAGAAAAATATTGAGTTTAGCAGAACAAGACACTTAGCTGTTGAAATTAGTGTAATGGATGAAAGCCCTGAAAAAGCGGCAGAAATTGCTAACGGTATTGCTGCAATTTATGATAGTGTAAAAACAGAGATTCAACATCAAGTAGCCCTTGAAGCACTAATAATTGTGGAAGATCAATACAAGTCCAAAGAAAAAGAAGTTTGGGATTTAAGAACCAAACTAAAAGAACTTGGGGATAAAGGTATTACCAATTATGAAGAACAATCTAGAGCGATTTCAGAAGAAATATATAAAACAGGTGTAAATACAGCTCGTGGGAAAATGTTGAGAGAAGAGCAAGACAAACTTGCTAAATATGCTGGTGAGTTTACGTATCTCAATGAAACATTAATTCTTGAACTAGAAAGCTTAAGTCAGCTTAGAAAGAAATTTGAAAAATCGAGGGTTGACGTTGAGAAAACATTACCGCAAAAATTTGTTCTAACAAGTGGTTCT
Organism: Bacteroidia bacterium; assembly: GCA_013042025.1. Lineage (GTDB taxonomy): Bacteria > Bacteroidota > Bacteroidia > NS11-12g > UBA9320 > UBA9320. The sequence goes on along the minus strand of JABDQY010000026.1, from coordinate 1,568 downwards.
GTTCCAGAGAAGAAGTCATATCCAATTCGATCGTTGCTTGTTCTTTTAGTGACATTGTCAACTGTATTTTTAAGTATTCTAGTATTGGTTGTGTTAAATCAAATGAGCTTGCTTAAGAAGTAGTGAACATTGCAATAGATATAAAGAAGCTATACCTAATTGCAATTCTATTTATTGCTAGCTGTATTGTTGCTATTGCCTTTGAATTTTATGTTTTCTTAGCTTTACCTCTGGTATTAGCACTTGGTTATACTTTAATTATTAAACCAAAATACATTTTTTATTTTCTTGCATTTTGTACACCGCTCTCTGTGCACTTACTTGAGGAACGTTGGTCTACCATTAACTTAAGTATGCCTACGGAACCTCTGATTATCTTACTGTTGATAGGTGTATTTGTTAAGTTACTTCATACAAAAAAAATCAGTTTCAAAGAGTTAAATGTATTTTTATCTGTTCTACTTTTAGCTGATTTAGGTTGGATGCTTGTAACTTCTATTACGAGTTCAATGCCTCTTATTTCTTTAAAATATTTGCTATCTAAAACATGGTATTTGGTAATATTTTATTTTTTGGCAATTCGATATTTTAGAAGTGAAAGAACAATAAAAGTATTCTTGTGGTCTTTTATCATGGCGGTGGTTATTCTCGCTGCATATACATTATATAACCATTCTTTAGGTTCATTTTCTCGGGGGTATGCCTACACAGCAATGAGACCTTTTTTACCAGATCATGGTATGTACGCTGCTTGTATTTCATTTGTGGCACCACTACTTTTTGTATTTGCTCTACATGGTCAAAAAATAAAATACTCCATTCCTTTTAGATTAATATGTTTTGGTTTGTTCCTGTTTATTGCGGTTGCGGTAGCATTGTCGTTTACACGTGCATCGTGGGTTAGTTTAGTTGCATCCTTAGGAATATATATAGCTATTCGATTTGGAATCCAGTTAAAACACTTAATACTTATTACAATCATTGGAGTGTCTGGTTTGATGGCCAACATGGATAATTTACTAACTGATCTTTCGCGAAACAAAAACGAGTCAGATGACAATATCGAGAATCATTTACAATCGGTTTCCAACGTGAGCTCAGACCCTTCGAATTTGGAAAGATTGAATAGGTGGGGGTGTGCAATTCGGATGTGGGAAGAAAAGCCCATGTTAGGTTTTGGCCCTGGAACATATACATTTCAATATGGTCAATTTCAATTACCGCATGAAATGACAATTATTAGCACCAACACTGGTAGATTGGGCGGAGTCCATTCAGAATATCTTAGACCTCTTTCTGAAAGTGGATTTTTAGGTGCATTATTTTGGGTTTTAATTGTCTTAGGTGTTATTGTTTTAGGCTTCAAACAGAGTCGAACATTAACAGGCTCAGCAAAGTATTTAAGCTTGGCTGTCTTCTTAGGTCTTGTTACTTATTTTGTTCATGGAGTGCTCAATAATTATTCTGATTTTGATAAAATAGCTGTACCATTGTACAGCTTCATGGCTGTTATGACAGCATTGGAATTAAATTACCTGAATGATAAAGAAGATAGCAAAGAATAGCCT
>JABDQY010000114.1 GCA_013042025.1 Bacteroidia bacterium | reverse complement strand
GTTTTCAAACATTGAGAGATGACCAACATTCTCAATTATGTCTATTTGAGATAACTTACATCTCGAAGCCTGATGATATATTTCTTCGGATGAATAGTGATTATCTTCTGCTCCCATTATAAACAGCGTGGGTTTACCAAATTGACTAAGGGCATCTAATCGATCTTCTCGGTTCTTCATTGCATTTAAGGCGTCTATTATGCTCGAATCTGGTGTATTTTGAACCAAATTCAATAATTCAGTTTGATACTTCTCTCGATTCCTATCTGCAACCAATCCATCAACAAACGAAGGGAAAAATTTAGCTCCCCCATTTTTTAGAACAAAATTTATAACCTTCTCCCTATTTTGTTTTTTTAATACATTATCTGCACGTGTACTTGAATGTACGAATGCCGCTGCATTAATTTCGTCACCAAATTGCTTAATGTATTCCGCAACAAGATACCCACCCATTGAATGACCAATTAAAATTGGATTTATTATATCTAACTTTTTAAATAGTTCTCTGATTTGAACCACAACCTCAGGAATACTCCCAAATTTTAAGTCAGCACTAAATCCAAAGCCAGGAAGATCAATACTCGTACATGTATAGTTTTCACTTAGCTTCTCAACCAAGTTCTTCCATATAGTTTGATTCTCGCAAAATCCATGTAAAAAACAAAGGTGGGGACCACGCCCCACCTTTGAATAGTATATGTTATTGCATTCTGACTTCAATTAGTCATAAAATTTGTAGCGAGTATCCTTAACTTCTGCTTTCTTCATTAAAGCCTGGTTTACCTTTCCAGCATAACGTTGTTGGTTGTTTGAGTTCATTTCTATTTTCTTAGATTGCAAATCAGGAATATCATATTGATTTTCGCTGTTCACATAAACTACCCCAACCCCTGATGTTCCTTGAACAATCTCGGATCGCTTTCCAGGAGGAGTTCCAAATATTGTTCCCATTAAAATATAATCTTGACCAACATATGGGATATTCCCTGATTGAAGTGATGCAGCTGGCACCACTGAAACTATAGTCCCTAATTCCTTTGCTAACGTTTCAGCATCAGAAGATTTAGCAACTGCTGCCTCAAACTTTGGAATAATCTGTTTTGCCTTTATCTCATTCTTCACCTTAGTCTCAATTTCGTCTCTTATATCATCAACTTTTGGCATTCCTGCTTCCCTCACCTTCGATACTCTTGCAACAATGTATGTGTCATCGATATCCAATATGCTTGAAATATCTCCTTCATCCGTATCATCAGCAAATAGCCATCTGGCAACAATATTTCCATTCGATATACCAGCAACTCGTCTTTCGTTTTCATTAATTTTTGATGCTACACGTTTTGATAGTCCCATACTCTCAGCAACTTCCTCAAAAGATTTGTCTCCATTAAGTTTTGTAAGGAAATCTCCAGCTTGTCTGTAATAGCTTCCGTCAGTTGCAGTGCTTGCATACAACGTTTGACTTAAAGCCGCAGCCTTAACTGTTTTCCTACTTACATTTGACGTGGCCTTAGCTAAATGTACACCTCTGTCGCTTTTCACAACTACATAGTTTCCTTTACCTGCAGTCATCAATTTATCAACTAATTCTTTGGGGTAGGTATAGTTTCCTTCTCGGATCCATCCCATATCTCCACCTGTACTTCTTGTTGCATCAAAGTTTCTTTGTTTGGCTTCTTCTTCGAAAGTTGTTTGCCCACTTCTAATTTTGCTAAGTAATTCACGAGCATCTGACATTGCTGTAAGCGTGTCTTGTGCTGATGCACCATTAATTCTAAATACAATGTGGCTACCCTTAACAGATCTAGCAGTATCAATACCTACATCACTTATTTTGTAAACGCTATAAACCCCGCCTGTTTCGTATGGTCCAAGGATTGACCCAACTTCAGCATTAAAAATATCATTTTCCACTTCAGGAGGGAATGATCCTCTAACCATATATGTTGGATTATATGGAGTTTCACTATTCGACAAACTAACAAAAGTCGAGTCGTCCATTTTTGTTGTAGAGAAACGCTCCATTGATTCTTTAGCCCAATTCAACATTCCTGCTGAGTCTTCTTTCGATGGAATTACTTTTAAAGATATAAACTCTATATCTCTGCTTTCTTCCTGCTCATATTCTGCAGCATGTTCTTTCAGATAACTTGATAAATCACTATCTGTAACAGTTACAGTTGAATCAGCAACTGATTCATACGATACTGCTACTAAGCTAGCATTATATGTCAAGTTACTTTCCTTAGCATTGTTTCTTGCCTCTAAGTCAGTAGTATAAAAGCTGCTTTGTATCAGTTTCCCATACTTCTCTGTAATTAATCCTTTCTCAAATTGCTTCTGAAATTGAGCCCAACTTTCTTTCGCTTCTGGATTTGCATAAACATCCTCTTTAAGAAAACGTATTAATCTTGATTTATTAAATTCATTCGTTTCTGGATCTCTAAATGACTGTTGAATTTGCGGATGAGTATGTTCACCAATGGTTAAATCTTCCAATTCAGCAGGACTAATAGTCAATCCAAGTTTTGCATATTCTTGTTCTTGTACTTTAGATTCTACAAGCATATCCCAAGCTTGCTGCCTGTATTGTTCAACCATCATTTCATTCATTTGAATACCTGGATTATTCTGAAGTACTGCTGCTTTAAGAGACTCGTATTGATTGTTAAATTCATCATATGAAACATGCTCACCAGCTATTGATCCTACACTGTTTCTATTTGAACTGAATAAACTTCCTCCAGAACTAAATAAGTCCGTTAAAACAAATGCAAGCATTGCTACACCAATTACCAAGAGTAAGCACCCTGTTTGATTTTGAATTTTCTGTAAAACGCTAGGTTCTTCTTTATTGTATTTATCTGACATTTTGAGTCTGTTTAAAAATAGTCTGCAAATTACGTTTTTTTGAAGCTAAAAATCAAAGTAAATGTTTCATATTCATTTTGTTGACTATCAGTATCTTACGTAAATTTATATCGAATATTTTATTCCCAAACAGAGAGAACTTAGAATTTGTGTTTAAACTTCTGCTTATTATCCAGGTTAATAAGGGTGTATTTTAGCTTGTAGTAGGATGTGAACGGGAAAGTTCCAATTTGCAAATCACGGTCCTTTTGAACATCTTCTTTCTTAATTCGAATCACTTTCTTTTTTACACCGAATAATTTACCACTTTTAACCTTCAGTTTAAGTGAATATGGATATTGTTCATTGATATAAACAAAAGAAGAATCTTTATTTTTAAGCACATTTATCCCATTCACTTTTGTAGTAGGATTAACATATTGAGACGGGAAATTATAAACTAAAGCCACTTCAATATCGGAAGAATTATCTAAGCTAAACGTAGGATAAACTACTGCCAGTAAGTTATTCTGAATATCTAAATCCACGTAGTCTCCATAGAAATAATCGGCTCCAGGAAGTGGAATGCTTTTTTGAGTAATTCTATAGTTTTTAAGGTTTGAATCAACCGAAAAACTTGCTAAGTAAATATCGTAAAACACATTTAATGAAGAGTGCCGTTGGTCATAAAATGCAACCAAAATCTCACCCGTTGCTTTGTTAATTGCCATATTCGGAAAATATTGGTGCGATGCTGTACTGTCTTTATTTAACCGAACTCTTTTACTCCAGGACCTACCTTGATCTTTACTGTATTTCAACCATATATCTGCATTCCCTTCAAACTCATCAGCCCAACATACATAAATAATATTGCGTTCGGTATCACATTGAATAAAGGGCATTCCATTGGCTCTAAAAATATTCGGCATTTCCATTTCCCATCCTTTTGTTTGTTCCGCTATTTCAATGTCTTTGTTCCATGAAACTCCTCCATCAAAGCTCTTGTCGAACCAAATTTTATTGTGCCCAGCCCAAACTGCATATATATCTCCATTTTTACCTATGGCGGTTGTTGCCCCTTCTAAGGTATTGTCACCATCCAAGCAATCACCTGTAGTGTCAGAAATTGTTATCCCTTCAGAAAAAGTATCTGTTTTTGGGGTATACCTAGAGAAACGAATTCTACTTCGATCTTCAATCGCCGAGCTATTGTACTTGTCAAATTCAGTCCAGGTTACATAAACATTTCCTTTAGATTTTTCAGAAACGATATCTGTGCTTAACCATGGCTTATCTTGCATTTTGTTGTTATTATATCCAACGCTATACGATTTCTCTTGCCATGGGTCAAGGTTTAGTATTTGCTGGACCACTATTCTATCAAACCACGCACCATATTCTTTGTTGGGTGTTTTTGATAAATGAGCATAAAATAATGCACCACTTGAGTAATCTAATACAGGATCACCATATACACCATACTTAGAACTTGCCTTTGTGTATCTCCAGGTTTTCCCCGAATCTCTAGAAGTATATATATTATCTATATTGGATGCAGCAACTACATCCCCACTGTTTATTGGATTTATAGCAATAGTTGGTTCATTTGGATTGTTCTTATCCTTATTTATTGAAACATGGTGAACTTGGCTAAACCCGCAAAAAGTGAAGTATGTTAAAATGAGTGATAAGAGATATTTCACCTAACAAAATTAAAAAAGGTGCTGAAAACTCAGCACCTTTTTTATTCTACAACTTTCGGTCCTTACCTCAGAACTGTAATTTTCTTTGTTTCAATTAAACCATTTACTCTTGAAATAGTTAAAAAATAGAGCCCGCTTGATAAGTCTCCAACATAAATCTTTTGAGAACTTACAACGTTTGTCATTCGCTTCATTTCTATTCCTTCTATATTGGTAAACACCAAATCGAAAGGTTTGATATTCTTGTCGTTTAGGGTTACAGTTAGCTCATCATGTATAGGATTTGGAAGAACTATTGACCTTACTTCATTAGGGTCTAAGTTAAGGGAAAGAACATTGCTATATTCAAATGAACCATCATGGTCTATCATTTTTAAACGATACAATAAAACGTTTTCATTTGACAGTTCGTTAGCATCCTTAAAGGAATAGTTGGTTATGCTTGACGAATTAGTTGATGCATCAACTCTTCCAACTTTCATAAATTCATTTCCAACTCGTCTTTCAATTTCAAAATGAGAGCTGTTTTTCTCCATTGAGGTCTGCCATTGTAACATGGAATGAGTCAAATAACGTTTTCCTTCAAAACTCAATAATTGTAACGGCAATGGGCCCGTACTTCCACTTTTTCCGGCTCCAAGTCCTGAAAAACCATTGGTATAAGAACATGTAATGCTTACGTTGTTTCCAGCGTACGTGCTATCTACAACTGCACCTGTGCCATATACCGTATTTGCTAATGTAGCAGAACTAATTGCTACGGATGACTTTATTTGGGTGAGATCTGCACTATTCCATCCAGTATTTGTTTTCCATGCAGAATTTTCAGCATTGGTATAGTAATTCGATATTTTAACCGACCCCGAAGCATTATTTGTAGTGGGTGTTATCATAATGGTTTTTTCCAATATCTCCTTAGCCGCATCTGTATTCGTACTAAAATCCATAGTACCGGAACCCGCATTATCAATTGTTACGGTAGTCATTCCATAATCATGTGCACTTAAATTAATTACTTGAGCAATTATTTTACAATTATCAGAGATAAAATTTACCGTGTCGTTGGGTCCCAGATATTCGGTTGATGATGCGTTTAATAATGTCTCAACCTCCCAAGCATTTGCTTCATTTGCAGGTCCAGAAAGGGCAAAATCATCAATCATAAAACCATCAACAAATCCTAGTGATCCAAATGCACTATTTGATATATAGGTAAATCTAAATCGAACATCATGATTGCCAGCCAATGAGCTAACATTGTACTGGGTAAGTTCGTTTGAAGCACTTTCTAAAAAACCAGTTTGATCCGCTAAAAGCAAAGTGTGAATACCTGTATTTGCATACCAATTTGTTCCATTAGCATCAGGAGATGTTCCTAGTTTGGACCATGAACTTCCGCTATTGATTGAATATTCTACAATAACAGTGTATGGTGCATTTGAGTAGAACCATTCCATGCTTTTTCTAAATGATAAAGTATAAGTTCCACTTGCTGACATATTAAAGCTAGGAGTATATAAATGTGCCTCAATTGTTTCATCAGGACAATCTTCATCTAAATCTGTTTTCCATCCGTTGGAATTTGAGTTGAGTGTGGTAATTGCGTTTGTAGGAGTTCCTCTTTCCCAAATGTTTGTTCCTATAGTTGCATTACTTCCAAAATGCCAAAAGTTACTTTCGAAATCTCCACCATCAGCTGCGGTATACGGTGTTCCTAATTTTGGTAAAACAGTAACGTGATTAGTAGATACAATGGAATCTGTTCCATTTATCACCAGTTTAACAGTTTTGTAACCACTAGTGTTGTATGTCCATGTTGGATTTTGAGAAGTGGCATCGGTATTACCATCATTGTTAAAATCCCAAGCCCAAGAAGTTGCACCAATCGAAGTATCTGTAAAGATTACAGTTTCACATGGATACACAACAGCCTTATCCGTCATAAATCCAGGACTTACAATTTCACTAAAGCTGCACGAATACAATCCCCTTCCATGAGTTGCGGCAATCACAGTAGAATCGCTCATTCTAACTTGAAGCATATCCGTTCTGACATTTGCTAAACCTGTATTTGTTGCTGCCCAATTTGTTGAACCTCCATTCAAGTTATCGGTAGACCATACACCTAGCTCTGTTGCAAGCAATGCACTATCTCCGCCTATCGGGCTAAATATTGCCCAGCGAACAGGCATGTCTGGTAAGTTACCTTCTACACTTGTCCAACTAGAACCTGCGTCTGTTGACTCATATACCGAAGTAACCCCATAATTTGAAACTGTTGCTAGTAGGTGATTTGCATCTCCATTTTGAATTGCTATGCAACTTACATAATGATAAGCCCCCATTCCAGATGGCGTAACATCTGTTGCTGTTACTGTGCTATGAGCATTATCAATTTTCCATATTTCGCCATCATCTGTTCCAAGGTAAATTCTGTTTGCTGTGTTGGGATCGCAAGCAACAGTTGAAACTTCCCCTGAAGAAGAACCAAACTCCACCAAAGAATAGGAAGATCCAGAGCGAGGATTTGTCCATCGCATAAAAGTATCTGCGTTCCAGGAACAATACATTATCTGAGCATTGTTATCATAATCTGTGGGATTAATAAACTTACCAGCACTGCTACTTATGTTTACAGATGTATATGATGACCAATTATTTGCTGATCTTCTATACTGGTTATATACATATGAAGTATATTGATATGTTGGGTCTGCTTGATCTATATGCACAAATGCACCATCACCTCCCGTTACTTCATCCGTAGAATTTACTCCAAATGAATTAAATCGCTGGCTACCATTATCTTGAGATCCAGCTATAAAATAATGCTGATATGCCGTAGGATGAATAGCTCCAGAATAAAATTGTGTTACATTGTAAGATGCTACTTGATGAGAGAAACTTGGAGTAGAACTTGACGCATTTGTAGTTACATAAATTCCTCCATCATTTCCAAACACCATTGTATCTGAGCTTCCTGAGGCAAATAATGCTATGTGCTGATCGGCATGTACCTCAGGAAAGCCTCCGCCTCCATACCAATGAGAAACTTGAGTCCATGATGACCCGCCGTTTGTAGTCTTAAATAAATCTACTCCTCCTATATAGGCATTGTCTGCATCTGTAGGATCAACTTCTAAACTTATATCGTACCAAGCTTGGTTTCTGCAGAAATTGCTTCCGCCTACGCCATCATTTGGGTTGCTTAATGAGCTCCAAGAAGATCCGCTGTTCGTAGTTCGCTGTACAGAAGCTGCAGCTCTTGTAGAAGAACTTTGAGTAATCATGTAGACATAAGAACTATTTGAAGGTGCACAAGCAATTTCAATTCGCTGCTCACCACTTGCTGTATACACTTTGGTCCATGAAGTACCTCCATTTGTGCTCTTATAAACACCATCGGTAGAGAAAATTCCCATAGCAACATAAATATCTCCATTCGCAGCTATTTCTATATCCGCTGCATTGTTAGTACTAGCTTTTACGCCAATAGCTGGAATGCTTGTTGAAAGGATTGTTGACCATGAAGTTCCTTGATTGATTGATTTATAAACACCGCTTCTTGTTGCAGCATAAACATTTCCTGAACCATCAACTGCCACTTTCTGAACATAGTTAAAACTAGAACCTGTGGTACTTGAAAGCTGTGTCCATGTGTCACCGCCGTCTAAACTTCTCCAAATACCATCTCCTCGCACTGCATCCAAATTGGAATACCCTTCTCCTGTTCCAAAATACATTGTATCCGAATCAACTGGGTCAAACGCTAAGGTTGTTATTGCTAAGTTATCAAAAAAGTCATCAATTGCAGTCCACGAAGGTGTTGTGGCGTAAATATTTTCACATACCCATAATCCTCCTGCAACACCAGCAGAAAACACTCTAGACTTGGTTGCATCATTTGGGTCAAACATAATTGCTCGTGTTCTACCCCCTACATTATTGGGCCCTCTTTCGGACCAAACAACATCAGCAATTGCAGCTTTATTTCTGCTTCCTTCTTGCATTTTTAAGAGGTCAACAGTTTTCCATAATCGTTCTCTTGGCACCTCACCGGTTGCTGGATCAACGATCATTTGAAAGTTTTGAGCATTGGCTAAATCTGTTCTGGTTTTTTTATCTAATTTAGATGAGTCCTCCTCTTGAGAATCTTGAAAACTTGAATTAAAAAAATGGTTAATTGAGAAAATTGTTACCACAGAAATGGCAATTAACAAGTAGTGTTTTTTCATTGTAGTTAAATTGTAGTTTAATCTTTTATTAAGGTAATAGTACCTGAATAAGTGTCCAAATTTACACTATTTTTTCCTAAATTCACAATATAGAAGTAAGTACCCCCAGGTAGAACCTGTTTAGTATTAAATACATTTCCGTTCCAACATTCATTAATCTCAAATGAATGAAATACTTTTTCACCCCAGCGATTAAAGATTTTTAATTCATATTCTGAACATTCCAAGTTTATTCCGTCTAACCAAAAACAATCATTTAGTCCATCTCCATTTGGTGTAAAAACATTGTACAATGTAATTTCTGGTTTTGCATCACCGCTTATTACAACCTCCTGGGAATCTGAACTTTCACAACGCATCCCTTCATTTACAACTAATTTAACTGAATAAGTTCCAGTTTCAGAATACTCATGTTTCGGTGTTTTATCAGTAGATGTATTCCCATCACCAAAGTACCAATTATAAGTGAGGGCATTCTGTGAATTATTAACTAATTCGAATTCGGCTTTACATACATCATAACTGGCAGCAAAATCTGTAATCGATTGTTCAATAACCAGAATTTGACGCTCATATATGGACGAAATATTACAGGTATTTGAATCAATTACAGTTAATCGAACTGTGAACAACCCTGGTTCAATGTATGTATGTGTTGGATTTATCTCGGTAGAAGTATCACCATCCCCAAACTCCCATAAGAGCGTTTCTCCTAGAATACTCCTATTCGTAAACTGCACATTTAAAGGATTGCATCCTATATTGGGATTAGCAATAAAGTCTGCTATAACTGCAGTTTTTATCTGCAGATCTATCTTAAAAGAGGCATTGCTACAACGAATACTTGGATTGGTTTCAAAAGCAGCACCCACTGAAGTTGGAAAGTCGCTTACCTGAGTTGTTTGACCATCTCTCGCGGGTGGGCAACTTGAGCAAACTGATTGATAGATAACACCTTTCTTGTCAAATCTACTTGTTCCTCCATCCACATGATCATCCGTTATATCTCCTCCGAAGTAGGTAGCATATAATAACCCGCTTGCATCTTTATCCAATACTAGAATATAGAAATCGTTGGAATCAGTAGCAACTTGTTCTGCGTCTGATGTTACTTCCATATCCTGGGTGCTTCCAGGATTATTCGGGCTAACAATTGAGCCCCAACCTGAAAAATAAATATGATCACAAACGTCTACCAAAAAGGCACTTGGTGCTAAGTTTATTTGTTGTATACGATTTCCAAAAGTTGTCTGAAAATCTACAGTTTCAAGTAAAGTATCTATTCTAAAAATAAACTGTCCGTAGTTGCTGCCACCATAGGTTCCGGATGTTTGAGATATTGACCCTTCGGTTTGCCCCGTAGCGTAAATTCGATTTTTTGAATCGATATCAATAAAATAAATTTGATCATAAGAAGGAGTTCCCCAATATGTTAGTTTCTTTAAACTCTTATCTTCTTTGCTAAAGATTGAAATAATACCATCAACATCTCCAATTTTATTCGGATAAATTACGTTTTGAGAACCCGGCAAATTTCCACTTGCAGACCCTCCTCCAACGTAAATGTTATTAAATTGGTCCAGTTTTATACTATACAAGGCATCGGAAGAAGTACCCCCCAAATATGTGCCCCAAAGTAACTCCGAACAATCTCCACTTAATTGAAATATATAACCATCAGTCCCTCCTTTTCGCTCTATTTGTATTTCATCTTTTAAAGGTAAAGAATCTGATAATGTACAAGTTGCAACAAAAATATTACCATCATCGTCAGTAATTATATCTCCCCTAAAATCGTCAGCATAATTATGTTTTAATAGCAAGTTTTGATTCAATCCATCATTCGCTTTTCCACCAATAAACGTTGAACCAATTAATACACTTCCATCCTCTGACAATTTCGTTACAATAATATCTGTTCCTCCACTATGCGTTGTATCGTAGCCATTACTTGAATAAGGATAATCCATTGAAAATGAAGTGCCAAAAACCAGCAAGTCATCATTTCTATCCACCACCAAACTATGTGGATACTCGTCTTCTGCCCCACCTAGATATGTTGCCCAAAGTAGTTTACTTCCGGCAGAATCATACTTACTCAATGAGATGTCACATGGTAAATTTGCAGGTGTAACACCAGAACCTCCTCCAAAATTTGTCTGAAATGCACCAGGTGTAACCGGATAATTTAGATTTCCAAAGGCATCCACTATGCCGCCTGCATAAAGGTTTCCTTTTGAGTCATAAGTTGCGGTAAATCCAAAATTATCTCCCAATGAACCAGAGTAAGTAGAGAATATCAGTTTAGGATCAATAATCAAAGGGTAATCTGGGTTAATACTTTCAAGCAGTGAAAAAGAAACAGTTGAATCACGAAGTTTATACGTACAAGGTACTTCATTTACGGTTCCATTTACAACTTGATAAGCATACGGAATGTCATCGATTAATACACCTACTGATGTAAATATTTTAAGTTGTTGATTTTCTATTTTAATAGAATCTGCACCTTCAATAATTGATTGTATTTGTGATACTTTTGAATAGGTTGGGTTTCTTACAACCCATTGATACTTAACAGAATGTGCTCCATTTATTTCAAAATCTATTCCCGGATAAACATCTTTATAAACTACTTCACTTGAAGGGTAAACTTTGCTAACCCAATTATCAGAATTTGAACCTAGAAAGTAATTGTAATAATGGTCTAAATAATCTCTAGATATGGACTTTGGAGCGTACTGGACTCCTTTAAATTTGATTCGTACCGCATGTCTTCCAACAACTTCATCAGACATTTGAGCAGGATGATCATGCTTCCATTGCTGGATTCGATGATAGTCGTCAGAATCAAATAGGTCATACAAAATTCCACCACCTTCTAGATACAAATTTCCATTAGGAATTCTTGTTTTGTATTTGGCTAAAGGATGAAATTGACCCTTGTTTTCAATAAATTCAAAGGCTGAGCTTCCTTGTTTCATCGATAATTGCTGCGACCAGCTGCTAGAGCTTATCGATAACAACACCAAGAAAAACAAACCCTTTTTTATCATTGAGAAACAAAAATACACGTACTGTAGTATAAAAGACTATTCCTACATTGAATAAGTTGCTTCATTTTAAGGGAAATAACCCAATTCAGACAAAGGGAAAATTTATATTTGCACCCACAATTTTTAAAATGGAGCTAAACGAGCAACAAATTCAGAGAAGACAAGCCTTAGATAAGCTAAGAGAATTAGGAATAAATCCATATCCTGCGGATGTATATCCAAAAGACTTCTCGAGTACCCAAATTCTTGAAAATTTTGATGACGAACCAGATAAGTTCAAAGAAATTTCTTTCGCAGGAAGATTAATGCGAAGAAGAATCATGGGTAAAGCAAGTTTTGGAGAGCTCCAAGATGAACAAGGAAGTATTCAAGCTTATTTCAATAGAGATGAGTTATGTCCAGGTGAAGACAAAACCATATATAATGAAGTATTCAAGAAACTTCTTGATTTAGGAGATATTTTAGGTGTTAAAGGTCATGTTTTTAAAACACAAACTGGGGAAATATCAATTCATGTAAAAGAATTAACCGTGCTTTCAAAATCATTAACTCCATTGCCTATGCCAAAAGAAGTAGATGGTAAGATATATGATGCATTTACAGATCCAGAACAACGGTATAGAAAACGTTATGTAGATTTGATCGTCAACAGAAAAGTAAGAGACACATTTATAAAACGCACAAAAGCAGTAGCTTCAATGCGTAACTTTTTAAATGATAAAGGATATTTAGAAGTAGAAACACCAATCCTACAAGCTATTCCAGGAGGAGCAGCTGCACGTCCATTTATTACCCATCACAACGCATTAGATATTCCGCTCTATTTAAGAATTGCGAATGAGTTGTACTTAAAACGGCTAATTGTAGGTGGTTTTGAAGGAGTATATGAATTTGCTAAAGATTTTAGAAATGAAGGAATGGATAAAACCCATAATCCGGAGTTTAGTCAAATGGAATTGTATGTAGCGTATAAGGATTATCAATGGATGATGGATACTACTGAAGAAATGTTCAAGAAAATCGCCATCGATGTTAATGGGAAATCAGATGTAGTTTTTGGAGATCATACCATCGATTTTGGGAAGCCATTCCAGCGTCTAACTTTATTTGGTGCAATTGAAAAGTATACGAATGTGGATGTGAGCGAGATGACTGAAGATGAACTTCGCAAAACTGCTAAAGAATTTGGTGTTGAAATAGATGACAGCATGGGCAAAGGGAAACTAATTGATGAAATCTTTGGTGAAAAAGTAGAACATTTACTAATCCAACCAACATTTATTATGGACTACCCCGTTAGTATGAGCCCATTAACAAAGAAACATCGAGACAATCCCGAACTTACCGAACGATTTGAACTGATTGTTAACGGTAAGGAGATTGCAAATTGCTATAGTGAGTTAAATGACCCAATAGACCAACGTGAACGATTTGAAGAACAAATCAAACTAATGGAACGTGGTGATGACGAAGCTATGTTTATTGATCAGGATTTCTTAGCAGCATTGGAATATGGCATGCCGCCAACAGCAGGAATTGGAATTGGAATCGACAGATTAGTAATGTTACTAACGAATAATGATAGTATACAAGAAGTTCTATTCTTTCCTCAAATGCGACCAGAACAAAAAGTCGAAAAAGGTCCTGAACTGAACGATAACGAAAAAGCTGTTCATGACATTTTACAAAAAAATGGTGCCCTAGAAATTGGCGAACTAAAAGGTAAGCTAGAACTTAGCAATAAACAATGGGACAAATCTTTAAAAGGGCTTGCTGGTCATGGAATTACACAAATTACTAAAGAAGGTGATGTGGTTACGGTTAGCTTGAAATAATTCGACCCACTTCCAAATTAGACATTACACCTTTATGAAATAACTTCGGTGTAAATTATACTTGTTGCACCTTCCTGTATGTTCACATAATTATTAGCAAGATTTGCTATAGACGCGAGCTTCTTTTCGTCATTCATTGAGCTAGAAATCTCATTTATCCATTCTTGCTTATTTTCAATTTTATAAGCAAATCCTGCATCAATAAAATCAGATGCTTCTGGAAATTTCTCAATTCTTGGACCAAATGAAATGTGACATCCCCAAACAGCCGGCTCTAAAATATTATGAAGTGCTCCAGAAAAGCCACCGCCAATTAAGGCAAAATCTCCATAACGATAAAGCGAAGAAAGCATTCCAATAGTGTTGATTATTAATACTTTATCAGTCGAACTAAAATTACCTTCTGTGTATAGTTTAGTACCATACTCCGAAAGTTCCTTTTTAATTTCTTCCGAACGTTTAATATCATGAGGAGCAATAATCACTGCTAAATTTGCCTTCTTTTTTTGAAGTAGTTGCAATAAAAGGTCTTCCTCCGCCTTCCAAGAAGAACCCAGTATTAATAACTTTCTATCCGACTTAAATGATTCGATTTCTGGAAATAATCTATTATCATTTTTTAGTTGAATAACACGATCAAAACGAGTGTCTCCTGTCAGATCAACCTTATCAATATCGTTGGATACTAGCACTTTGTAGCTGTTCTCATCTGAAACAAATATTCCACGGAATTGCTTCAACAACTTTAAATAGGCTTTCCCCAAAAAACCAAAAATCTTGTGGTTAGCAGTAAATCGACCATTAATTAAATAAAACCGCGTCCCGCGTTTTAAGCCGTGACGAATAAAGTTATACCAAAAGTCATATCGAATAAACAGTGCCCTTTTGGGTTGATACATATCATAGAAACCGACAACATTTTTTTTACCATCAAAAGGGAGATACATAATTGCTTCTTTGTATTTTCCTTTAATTGCTTGGTTATATCCACTTGGACTAAAGAATGTTATTAGTAAATCTTTAAGTTGATAAGATTCTAGCAATCGTTCAATAACTGGAACTGCCATTTCATACTCTCCTAATGAAGCACAATGAATCCAATATTCTTTGGGTAACGATTTAACCGACTGCCCTTCTTTTCTATCTTCTAAAAAAGTTCTAATTTTAGTATTAAAAAGCCCAATTATGTTTAAAATGGCTGGTGATAATCCTGATAAAATGGTATATAGAAAGTTGAACATTCTTAATCTATAAAGAATTCTTCATCACTCTTTGACTTTGTAAATACAGGTAAAACCACCCCCGCCTTAATAGCAACGGTCCCGTCAAAGCGTTTGTCTAATCCCGACTTATTTGCATTAAAGTCCCAGGTTCTTCTTCCTTGTGTAAATCCCTCATTAAATTCTACACCAACGCGAAAATGAAAATGATTTCTGTTCACTAAGTGCTGATATCCAACGAATTGTTTCATCGCAAATCCATATGTAAGTTTATCATATCCTTTTTCATATTCTCCATTTAATTGTGGTATTTTGTTTTGAGATGAAACAACGTCAATTCTATGTTGCATCCATCCAAAACCTAACTGGACAAGAATTCCAGAATTAGGTTCATCTTTTGGTATATTAATCAAATATCCCACATTAGCAGTGAGGTAATTGCCTTCAACGTTAAGACGTACAATAGAAAAATTCCCATCGGAGTCGATAATCTGTCCTGAATCTAGGGTAATAGAACTAAATGTCCCACTTTCTTTTAAACGATTACCAAAATACCAGTCATAATCAATCCCAAAAGTAAGGTTAGCCTTTGTTTTATAAATAACCCCTAACCCAATAGATGAAAAGGTTCTAAATCGTTCTTTTAAATCTGCCTGAGGAATTTGTACCGCATAATTCGGACTAAAGAAAAAACCTTGCTTAGAAAAATTTGCAATTTGGGCTTTTGAGGACAAGCTCAATAACAAAATTAATACTGCTAGGATGTTCTTCATCAATGCAAAGAAATAATAATAACAGTATAATATGTAGCCTTTTTTATAATTGGTCCTTTTGACTTTGTAAAAAGTCCATTAGAATTAAATCATTGAATATCTTTGCCACTCAAAATTCAAGAATTATAGATGAAAATATCAGTTGTAGGAACGGGTTACGTTGGTTTAGTTACAGGCACATGTTTAGCAGAAGTAGGAACCGATGTAGTATGTATCGACATAGACGAGAAAAAAATTGAAGGGTTAAGGAATGGTATCATGCCTATCTATGAGCCAGGCTTGGAATCTATGGTAAAAAGAAACCATAAAAAAGGCCGATTACATTTTAGCACTTCATTAGCAGAAAGTATTAAAGGTGCTCAGGTTGCTTTTATTGCTGTTGGAACTCCTCCTGATGAAGATGGCAGTGCAGACTTGAAATATGTTTTGGGAGTTGCTCGAGAAATAGGGAAACACATGACTGAATATGGTGTAATTGTAACAAAAAGCACTGTTCCAGTTGGAACTTCTGAAAAAGTTAAAAATGCAGTTCAAGAAGAATTGGATAAACGTGGAGTAAATATTGAATTTGACATTGCCAGTAATCCTGAATTCCTAAAAGAAGGTGCAGCAATTGATGATTTTATGAAACCAGATAGAATTGTTGTTGGAGTGGAATCTCAACGTGCTCAGGAAACTATGAGTAAGCTATATAAACCGTTTATTATGAACGGACATCCTTTAATTTTTATGGATATCCCGTCAGCAGAAATGACAAAATATGCTGCAAATGCTATGTTAGCAACACGCATTAGTTTCATGAATGACATAGCTAATCTATGTGAAATAATGGGTGCTGATGTTAACAAAGTTCGCCAAGGAATAGGAAGTGACCCTCGAATAGGTTCACGCTTTATTTACGCTGGAATTGGTTATGGAGGAAGTTGTTTTCCAAAAGATGTAAAAGCACTTATAAAAACTGCAAAAGAACAAGGGCACACAATGCGTATATTAGAAGCAGTAGAGGATGTAAATGATGATCAAAAATCTGTACTCTACACTAAAATTGTTGATGTTTTTGGAAATGATTTATCGGGCAAAACGTTCACAATGTGGGGGCTATCTTTTAAACCAAATACGGACGATATGCGTGAAGCACCTTCATTGGTATTAATTGATCATATCTTAAAAGCAGGAGGAAATGTGATTGCTTATGACCCAGTATCTATGAAAGAAACTCAGAGAATGATTGGAGATAAAATAACATACTCTGATAACCGTTATGATGCACTTGAAGGATCTGATGCTTTATTACTAGTTACGGAATGGTCTGAGTTTAAGCTACCAGATTTTAACACCGTTGCTGAAAAATTGAAAAACAAACTGATTTTTGACGGTAGGAATGTCTATGACAAACACGAAATGGAAAGTTTAGGATTTGAGTATTATTGCATAGGAAGTAAATAACATGAAAACAATTTTAATAACAGGAGGTGCGGGTTTTTTAGGTTCACATCTATGCGATAGATTTATTAAGGAAGGATATAGAGTTATTGCTATGGACAACCTAATAACCGGTAGCATGCAAAACATTGAACATTTGATGCCTTTAGAAAATTTTCAATTCTATCATCATGATGTTTCAAAATACATCCATGTTCCAGGAAAGTTAGACTACATTCTACACTTTGCTTCTCCTGCAAGTCCAATTGATTACCTCAAAATTCCTATCCCAACACTAAAAGTAGGAAGTTTAGGCACCCATAACTGCTTAGGGCTAGCTTTAGCAAAAGGAGCTAGAATGTTGATTGCTTCAACTTCTGAAGTATATGGTGATCCTTTAGTACACCCACAAAATGAAGATTATTGGGGAAATGTAAATCCAGTAGGACCAAGAGGTGTATATGACGAAGCAAAACGTTTTCAAGAAGCTATGACAATGGCTTATCACACCTATCACAATGTTGAAACACGTATCGTTCGAATATTTAACACGTATGGACCTCGAATGCGATTAAATGACGGAAGGGCATTACCTGCATTTATTGGACAAGCCCTAAGAGGTGAGGACATTACTGTATTTGGAGATGGAAGCCAAACAAGAAGTTTCTGTTATGTTGACGACCTAATTGAAGGCATTTACCGATTATTAATGAGCGATTATGCCCAACCAATAAACATTGGAAATCCTGATGAAATTAGTATTTTGGATTTTGCTAAAGAGATTATTGCGTTAACCGGAACAGATCAAAAAATAGTTTTTAAAGATCTACCAAAAGATGATCCTAAACAACGTAAACCAGATATAACACGTGCAAAGGATATTTTAAAATGGGAACCTAAATATAGTAGATCAGAAGGTTTGAAGATTACCTACGACTATTTTAAGGCATTACCTGAAGAGCATTTGTACAAATATGCTTATCCAAAAGAGTTTTAATGGACTATTTTGCCCATGATACCGCTGTAATTGACGCTGGTTGCCAAATTGGTAAAGGCACTAAAATTTGGCATTTTAGCCATATCATGCCCAAAGCTGTACTTGGCGAAAACTGCAACATTGGTCAAAACGTGGTAGTAAGTCCAGATGTGGTTTTGGGAAACAACGTGAAAGTTCAAAACAACGTAAGTATATATACAGGAGTGATTTGTGAAGAGGATGTTTTTCTTGGACCTAGTGCGGTTTTTACAAATATTATTAATCCACGAAGTGCAGTTGTCCGTAGAGATCAATACGTTAAAACAGTAGTTAAAAAAGGTTCCACAATTGGAGCTAATGCTACAATAATTTGCGGAAATACTTTGGGTGAATATTGTTTTATTGGAGCAGGAAGTGTTGTTACCAAAGATGTTCCTGCTTTTGCTTTAATTGTTGGTAATCCAGGTCAGCAAATTGGATGGATGAGTAAACACGGCCAACGTCTTCATTTCAATGATGGAATAGCTGCGTGTCCTGAAAGTAACGAAAAATACGAAATGGTTGATGGAAAAGTCAGACTACTAGTGATTTAAACATCCAATCATTTTTCATATAACATTAAATAATCGAATTCTTTTTTTCAACTCTGAGCCTCTAATTGGATTAGAAAAATAAATAATTAAAAAAAGAATTTGATAATTTTAACAAGCAATTATATTTGCAATCCTGAAAAACCAAGGTCTGGTAGTTCAGTTGGTTAGAATACCTGCCTGTCACGCAGGGGGTCGCGGGTTCGAGTCCCGTCCAGACCGCTTAAAGTCTCTCCTTTTGGAGGGACTTTTTTCGTTTCTGAACGCTTTGTTTTGCTTACGATTGACGGCTTATACTTGACATCAGTGATACATTAAACTATCTTTGGTTTGAACCAACCCTCAATCCCATGTCCAAAAACCTTTTTCTATTCGTACTGATTTTAGTCAATTTTGCTATTATTTTACCCTCATGTGGAGGTTTAGAAGCGGAAGACCCAGAGCCAGAAGAAAATGAACTAGATAAATGTCGTCCATGCGATCAAAGTATAACAGCCTTGAAAGATGCATTTAAAACGAACAACTGTGATTACGCTGGTACTTCTACTGAAGTAGCTGCAGTAAACTCTGCCTGTACAGAAGCCAATGGAGAGGTTTACTCTTATTACCTCGCTGAAATGTGTAATTGGAACAGCGGCCAATCTCCAACTTGTCTAGACTATGGTACTCCCACGGCAAATGTGGTGGTATACTGCAATGCTTCTTCAGAAAAACCACTTACCGAAGCACTGAGTATAAAAATTGAGTGTGATGGTTTAACAACCAATTCAGTTAGTTTAAATCCAGGGGGTTCAACATTTTTTGCTGATTTTTATTGCCGACAGGGAAAGGATGCTACGGTAACAGTCAGTAATTTATCTGGTACAGAATTGAGTACTACCAAAATTCCATGTACTTTTATTCGACCAACAAATTATACAAATGACCGGATACTTCTCGTTGACTCACTAGGCAAAGTAAGCCCAATTAATTGGGCTGATTAAAAGCTAAAACCTGATCTTCTCAACCAGTATCAAAGACTACTTCTTTGTTTTAATACTACATCCAATGGCCTTTGTTTTGCTAGGACTTGGATCCTCTCCTTCTTGCAACGCTTTGATTGCATTCGCTAAATAGTGCTCTTTTACCTCTTCTGGTTTCGACACATTATCATCAATCGCACCGATATATTTCACTTTTCGTTCCTTGTCAAGTAAAAAAACATGCGGTGTACGAGTTGCACCATATTGAGGATAAATGGTTTGTCCTTCATCAAATAGGTATAAGAAGTTGAATCCTTTTTCTTTAGCTCTCACCTTCATTTCTTCAAACCCATCTTCTTCATTGACCTCTGGGTCATTTGGATTAATAGCTATAACTGGATAGCCTTGTGGACCATATTCTTCTTGTAATTTGATAATGCGATCTTCATACGCTACAGAATATGGGCAGTGATTGCATGTAAATATGACGATATACCCTTTTGCATCATTAAATTCACTTAATGAATGCATTTTGTCGTCTGTACCTTTAAGTGAGAAATCTGTTGCGGTGTCGCCAACACTGTAACCTGTTACTTGTGCGTATGCAAAAAATCCGATGGCAAGTATGCCTAATGTATATGCTATTTTCTTCATGATTGTATTATTCTTTTATTGATTTTATGTCTTCTATTAATTCGTTATAACTATGGTATTGTTTTTCGTGATATGATTTATTTTTATTGTGAATCATAAGTGTGAATGGTATTGCTCCTGACCAATTCGGATCAATCAAATCTATCCAACGATTGCTGTTTCCATCGGTCAAAACAACTACTTCACTTTGTATTTCCTTCTTCTTTATGAATACTCTTAGTTTAATAGCAGAGGAATCCACCAAATCTAAGCTAACTAAAATCACTTTCAATGGTTTGTTGTGAGAAGTATTGTTAAGGCTGTCAAATAAAGGTAGTTCTTGAACACACGGTCTGCACCACGTAGCCCAGAAATTTATTACATATGTGGTATCGTCACTTAATCCTTCTAGATGAACTTTTGAAAAATCATCGAAGGCATCATACACCTTTAGTGTATTTTGAGCAAGAGAAGTCAATACTCCTGTACCAAGAATAAATAAGAGGATGAGTTTTTTCATCTGTTTACTAGCAAACGCTTCAAATTCAAATATAGTTCATCAAACGAACAGATAATTAATCCTTAACGTATCTTCGTAATTATTGCATGCTGACATCCCCAGACATAGATCTTGAAATAGAAGTAACTCCTGAAATTTTTTCCAATATTGAAGAGGAAGGACAAGTTATTGTGCATTGTTCTTTTCACAATCAATATCCTGAAGATATGGGTGTGCGTGTTTGGAAATCTACTTTCTTAATTTGTGAAGAGAGTGGTTTTAAAAGTCAACTCATTCGTGCTTTCAATGTTCCTTATCAGCCCCAATGGTATTGGGTCGCTCCTGGTGCTACAAAGAAATTTACAATGATTTTTGAGAAACTCCCTAAAAGCTGTAATCTGTTTACATTCATTGAAGTAATTAACCAACCTGGCCCATTTATAGTAACTGGTATTCGGAGAAATAATCGAGATGTATATCAAATTCGGTTAGATTAGAAAAGGATTCCATTGGCATTTGCAAGTGTTACTATTAAACCTAATTTTGTATCTGAAAAACTCTTAAAACACTATGAAAACTAACATTAAATTCTTTGTACATTCTCCTATTTTTAAACACAAGTTATGTTATTAAAAACATATGGTAGTGCAGTATACGGAATATCAGCTCAACTAATAACGATAGAGGTTGACGTAGGTCAAGGTGCTAAAACACAAATAATTGGACTTCCAGACAATGCCGTTAAGGAAAGTCAACCTCGAGTGAATTCCGCTATGAAAAACAGTGGATTCACTTATCCACGAAAAGGTGTTGTAATTAATATGGCACCTGCTGATATTAAGAAGGAAGGATCTGCCTATGATTTACCAATTGCAATTGGTGTAATGGCTGCTGGAGAATTAATTGTTACAGATCTCCTAAATGAAACTATTATTATGGGAGAATTGAGCCTAGATGGTAGTTTACTTCCTATAAAAGGAGCTTTGCCAATCGCTATTCAGGCACAAAAAGATGGATTTAAGAAGTTGATTCTTCCATCAGCTAATGCAAGAGAAGCAGCAATTGTTAAAGATTTGGATGTTTATGGCCTAGAACATCTAAAAGAAGTGGTTGAATTTCTGCAGGGTGAAAGGGAATACAAACCAGTTGTTGTTGATCCTCGCAATGAATTTGCAGACAATATTGACAAACTAATCTATGACTTTAGTGATGTTAAAGGGCAAGAAAATATAAAACGAGCAATGGAAATTGCTGCTGCTGGTGGTCATAATATAATACTTATTGGGCCTCCAGGTGCAGGTAAAACAATGCTCGCCAAACGCCTTAACACCATTTTGCCTCCCATGAATTTGCATGAGGCACTTGAAACTACAAAAATTCACTCTGTAGCGGGAAGGCTAGGAAGTAACGCATCGTTAATGGCACAACGCCCTTTCCGGAGCCCGCATCATACCATTAGTGATGTAGCTCTTGTAGGAGGTGGAAACAATCCCCAACCTGGTGAAATAAGCCTAGCACATAACGGTGTATTATTCTTAGATGAACTACCCGAATTTAAACGGACAGTCTTAGAAGTACTAAGACAACCATTAGAAGATAGAAAGGTTACTATTTCAAGAGCTAAGTTTTCTGTTGATTATCCTAGTAGTATGATGTTGGTAGCAAGCATGAACCCATGTCCTTGTGGTTACTTCAACCATCCTGAAAAGGAATGTGTTTGTGCACCTGGTGTAGTTCAAAAATACTTAAGCAAAATATCAGGACCATTATTGGATAGAATTGATATTCATATAGAAGTTACTCCCGTAAAGTTTGAAGAACTCAATGAAACAATCAAAGATGAGGAAAAGAGTTCAGCAATTAGAAATAGGGTAATACAAGCACGTGAACTACAACAAAAAAGGTTTGAAAAAATTCCTATTTATAACAATGCACAAATGGAGAGCAATCTTATTCGACAATATTGCGAGATTAATCCGGCCGGTGCACTACTGTTAAAAAACGCAATGAATAAACTCAATTTAAGTGCTCGTGCATATGATCGAATTCTAAAAGTGAGCCGAACCATAGCAGATTTATCTGGTAACGACCATATACTGATGGAGCATCTGGCTGAGGCTATTCATTATAGAAGTTTAGATAGAGAAAATTGGGGAGTGTAGGAACTTTCTAAGTAGTACATTGTTTAATTCTTAAATACATTTGCATCAATGAAATTAATAACCACTCATATATGTATGGCCAAAGATCTTGGTGTACACGGAAATCTTTTTGGAGGAATTATGATGGCTTGGATAGATGAGGCAGCTAGTTCTAAAGCTGTAAGTTTATGCCACACACCAAACATGGTTACCATTAAAGTGGATGAATTGGTTTTTAAAAAGAAAGTTAAAGAGGGGTACCTAATACGAATCTATGGAGAAGTATCTCATATGGGAAACACCTCTGTTACCTTTAAAATTGAAGCTCGAAAGGTGAGTGTATATACTCATGAAGAAGATGTTGTTGTTACTACCAATATTACTTTTGTTCGTATTGACGAAGAGGGTAGGCCGACCCCAATTCCTAGTACGGTAAGAGAAAGATTCAAACATCTTCAAGATTAGAATCTACCGGTAATAAACCGAAATCCTACTTTCATTGATTTAATATACGCTTAGTCGTTTACCTTTTGTTATTGGTATATACTTATAACATTATGTATAAATCTAAAAACAAACCCGATCGTATTATCCTATTTGAGATTGGAGTTATTGTAGCTCTGCTATGTGTTAATTTTATTTTAAATCTTGGATACACCAGCAATTTTGTAATTGAAGAACCAGAAGAACAAATTTTTGAAACAGCTTATGTTCTAACTCCCTATGTTGAACCTCAAAAAGAACAGGTATCACTTAAAAAAAAGGCTATTCAACAGAAAGCAATGTTGTTTGATCCTGCAGCATTTATCAAACAAGTAGATCACCTTTTGCCTGATCCTATTATAGATATAGCACCAGTTTTTGATCATTTACCAAACTTCATACCTCAAAAAAAGGTTCAGCACGTTAAAGAACCGACCAATAATATAGTCACTTTTGCAAGTAAAAAACCACAATTCCCTGGTGGAGAAAGAGCTCTTGCAACGTTTATTCAAGACAATTTTAATATTACTCAATCCATGTATGACTTTGGAAATATCATCAAATTGGATGTTGAATTTGTGATTAACAAGGATGGTCATGTGTCTGATATCAAGATACTTAGATGTTCTCTTCCAGGATTAGGTGCAGAGCAGGAGGCGTTAAAAATGTTAAATAAAATGCCTTTTTGGGTCCCCGCGGAACACGCAGGGAATGCCGTAAATTATAGAATCATTCAACCAATAAAAATTCAGATATATTAAAGCTTGGCATAATTATGGAAATATAGTTTACATATTCGGTAAGGTAGTTTTCGTAAACTTAGCTTTTAGTATAAAGGGGTCAGTCTGACCCCTTTTCTTTTTCATAGAAATGTAATATTCGACCGCTTTTCAACCCAAAATTCCCGTTTATCAATTCGGTGCTTTTACCAGCGGAAGTTTTGCGTTATCTTTACGATATGCATATCATCAAAGACTTTAAACGACTTTCATTCATAGCTTTTATACTAGTGGGTGTTCTAGGTTCAGTTTATGCAGGTGATGATGAAAAGAAAGGTGATAAGAAAAACAAAAACTCAATAATTAAAATTGATTCTTCAGATACAGAATTAGATTTAGATATTATTGATCAGGAAGATACTTTGGTTTTCGATGATTGGGAAATTCCTGGAGAAAACTTTGAAAATGAAGCTACTAAAATTGTAACATTGGGAGGAATAAATGGTAATCACTCTTCGTCTTATTCTCTCGCCGAAGCAAAAGACAAACTCACTAATTATTCCTTTGGCTTTAAAAAAGAGTATAAGGTAGATTTTACAATATTCCCAAATCCTTCCTCATCCCAAATTAATATTAAAGCTTCAGTAAATGCTAAAGCTATACGAATAACAGATATTACAGGTAAAGAACATCTCACATCTAGTTTCACAAACCAGATTGATATTATGGATTTACCTATAGGAACCTATTTCATACAATTAATATATCATGACCATGTAGAAAGTAGAAAATTTATCAAAAGCTAGATGTTTGTTTAACCCATTAAAATTTAAAACTATGTTAAGAGCAGTAATTATCGATGACGAGAGAAAAAGTAGAGAGAACCTAGAGTTACTTTTACAATCCTTTGTAGAAAATGTAGAGATTGTTGGTACAGCAACCGGTGTACTTACTGGGATTAAAACCATCAATACTGAGGATCCAGATCTTGTATTTCTTGACATCCATTTAGCCAATGGTGACGGATTTCAAATTTTAGAAGGAATTAAAAACAAGCAACAGAATATCATTTTTGTTACTGGACATGAAGAACACGCTGTTAAAGCATTTCGATCAGATGCTATAGACTATTTATTGAAACCCGTTTGTATTGATCACTTACAAAATGCCGTAGAACGTGTTCGTACTAAAACTGCGATCCCTGAAACCAAAAATAAACAAGGACAAATTTCATTGTCCACTTCTAAAGGTTTACAATTCTTAAAAACTGAAAATATAGTATACTGTAAGGGAGATGGAGCGTATACTTATTTCTTCTTAAAAAGCGGTGAACGTATCACTACATCAAAAAATCTTAAAGAATATGAAAACCGATTAAAAGACTTCAATTTTTTTAGATCTCACAAATCATATCTGATTAATTTGTCTGAAATTAAAACGTACATTCGTGGAGAAGGCAGCTATGCAGTCATGACGAATGGAGACAGCGTTGGAGTTTCTAAGCGTCGAAAAGATAATTTCTTAGCTGCATTAGGCAGTGCTTAGGATTTCATTTAAACATATATCTATTCTTCTATTTGGGCTAGTTTATGCACTTTTAACAAGTGCTCAAGAGCCTATTCGTTTTCAAAATTTAACTGTTAATGATGGTTTATCTATGGGTACCATCACTGCGTTCGAACAAGATAGTAAAGGATACACTTGGATAGCTACCGCAGAAGGACTTCACCGTTATGATGGTAAATACTTTAAAATATTCAAACATACGGAAGGTGCTAAAAACACACTGCACGACAGCTACATTACTTGTCTTCTTGAAGTAGATGATCAACTTTTCATAGGAAATAATCTAGGAAGTATAGATGTGATGGATTTGAATAAACACACTTTTTCAAATATCAGTCTAAAAGCTGCAGATGCTACTTTCGACTATCCAATTATAAGATTATCACAATTTCAAAACACAATTCACATAGCCACTGATGGCGGTGGACTGTGGGATATGGACCTATCTTCTAAAGAAATAAAGAAGAACACTTTTTCAGAACTGAACAATTCAATTAATTCGTTTATATATCCTCTACTAGATTCATACTTAGTTTTAAATGGAAGCAATATTTACAAATGTTCCGATAATCAGATAACTACTGTATTTACCAATTCAAAGCTCCAATTTAGCTCTATTTCACAATTCAAGAAGAACTATCTTCTAGGCACAAATAGAGGTCTATTTCTAATGGACAGAGATTTTAAGAAGATAACACCAATTAAACTCCCTCCTAAAAAACGTCTGTTGAACAAAATAACTACCATTCAAGTAAAGAATGAAATAGCATGGATTGGTTCTGCAGGTGGTTTAATGCAATACAGTAACGGTCAAATTCATCATTATACCACAAACCCATTAAGACCTTACTCGTTGGTGAACAATCAAGTTACTTGTCTGTTCATTGACAATCTAGATATCGTTTGGGTTGGCACAATATCGGGAGTTAGCAAATATGCTCCACAACTTAAGAAGTTTGGACTTATTCAATACTTTGACCACAACGGGTTGACCTATAATAATAATGTTTACTACGTTTATGAAGATCGAAATTCTGACATTTGGCTTGGTACACTAACCTCAGGATTAGTAAAGCTGGCTCCGAATCATACCATTGAAAAGGTGTTTCCAATTATTAAAGATGGTAGTTATGAAACCAAAGCCATTCGCTGTATTTATCACGATAGTAAAGGAGTGTATTGGTTAGGTACAAGAGACGAAGGACTTTTCAGATTCAATCCAGAAACAGGCAAAGCAAGACTAATAGCAAATGTTGAAAACGGTAAAATATCAAGCAATGTTATTCGAGAAATATTTGAAGATTCGAAAGGTCAGTTATGGTTAGGTACTCAGAGTGGTCTTTATTCTATTGATTCTCTTTCTAATTTTACCCATTACACTGCAGAAAGCAACAATAACAATTCAATTTATCAAATAGAACAACATCCATATAAAAATGAACTAATAATAGCAACTTTTAGAGGTGGATTGCAATTTTTTGATTTAGAATCTAGGAAGTTTAGAATATTGAAACATGATGCGAACGATTCTTTTAGTATTAGCAATAACAATGTTATGTCTTTAACATGGGTGAATAACGACACATTACTAATTGGAACTTATGGAGGAGGATTAAATGTATTCGATATTAAAACAGAGAATTGCACTCATGTTACAGAAGAAGACGGGCTGATTAATAATTCTGTATATGGAATTGCGTACCAAGGCGATGGAATTGCCTGGTTATCAACAAACAATGGTTTGGTTCAATATTCGTTATATAACAAATCTTTTATAAACTTTAAGCCGGAACATTACCTCCAAAACACCGAGTACAATGAAGGAGCGTTTTTGAAGAGCACCAAAGGCTACTTTTACTTTGGGGGTGTAACTGGTTTAAATTACTTTAAACCGCAAAATATTCTTTATGATACTAACTCTGCTCCCATAAGATATACAGGAATAAGAGGAGATTTTGATTATACAGAACCCAATTCTATTCAAATGAGTTTCCTAAATTCTCGCTTAGAAATTGATTTTATGTCACTGTATTTTATTAATCCCGATGGGGTTAGATATAAGTATAAACTTCAAGGATTTGATAACGATTGGATTGAAGCTCAAAACTCAAATACCGCTGTTTATCCTAGACTAGATCCGGGTCACTATACCTTCCAAGCTATAGCAGAAGATGAATTCGGTAACTGGAAATCAAGTTCTAAAGAACTGAAAGTTTATGTTGAGCCTCCAATATGGCAAAAATGGTGGTTTGTTACCTTAACTGTTCTCCTTATATTAGGATTAATCTATGCACTATTTAAATATCGGACTAGAGAAATTGAAAGATTGTATAAACTACAACTAGTTGATTCAGAACTTACGGCTCTTAGAAGTCAAATGAATCCTCATTTTATCTTTAATTCCTTGAACAGTATACAATACTTTATCTTGAAAAAAGAACCAAAGGAGGCATATACCTATTTAAGCAAATTTGCAAGCTTAATGCGTAAAATATTGCAGAATAGTCGATTAAAATATATTTCAGTAGAGGATGAGGTACAATGGCTGAATTTATACCTAGAAATGGAAAAAATGCGTATGGATAACAATCTTGATTACTCAATTTCAACTAAGAACATTGATGATTTAGAATCTACCCACATACCTACTATGCTAATTCAACCTTTTGTGGAAAATAGTATTATTCACGGACTGCTTCCAAAAGAGAAAGATAGGACATTGGATGTTATTATATCTAAAGAAGACAGGCATCTGGTTTGCTCAATTAAAGATAATGGAATAGGCAGAGATGCATCCAAAATTATGAACGCAAAAAGGAGTAGAAAACATGCATCAGCCGGTATGGATCTTACACGAAAACGATTAAAGATTTTAAGTGAAGGAAAGGGTGATTATGATGTGCAAATCGTTGATCTTAAGACCAATAGTGAAGCCTCTGGTACACTAGTTAAAATTCTTATACCAATTATTAAGAAAATAGATTGAAAACAATCCAACTGCAGCCGTATGCCAAAATTGTCATATAGGCGAATTGAATTGTGGGCCATTTCCATGACTTCGTTTCTTTATACACTACTGCCAAAGTACTCATACATTGCATAGCAAAGGCATAGAAGATCATAAGTGATAAAACAACTGCCAGAGAATAGACGGGCTCACCATTGGGTAGTTTATCCTTGTTCATTTTCTCCCTAATTTGTTCAAAATTTTCTGTATCTCCAATACTATAAATTGTACTCATTGTTCCTACAAAAACCTCACGAGCAGCGAAAGAAGTTACAAGTGCAATCCCTATTTTCCAATTGAAACCAATAGGTCTTATTGTAGGTTCAATTGCTTTACCAAAATGACCCGCATAACTTTCTTCCAAATTAACTGATTCTTGAATCGACAATGTGGTATTCGGTTTGGGACCATAACTGGCTAAGAACCATAATACAATTGATACGATTAGTATCACTTTACCTGCTTCAGTAACAAAACTTAAAGATTTTTGCCAGCAAGTCATCCAAATATTTCTCCATCTTGGCGGATGATATATTGGCAATTCAACAATAAAATATGATGGAATATCGTGCTTTATTATCCATTTAAAGACAACAGCCGCTACTAAAGCCGCTACAGTACCTAGAACATACATAGCCAATAAAACAAGGGCTTGCAAATTAATAAATCCTAATACCATTGTACTAGGAATTGCCATAGATATAAGTAACGTATACACCGGTAACCGAGCAGAACAACTCATTAAAGGGGTTACCATTATAGTAATCAACCGATCCTTCCAATTCTCAATGTTTCTAGTGCTCATAATTGCAGGAATTGCACATGCTGCTCCACTTAAAAGAGGTACAACCGACTTTCCACTTAAGCCCAACCCTCTTAGCATTTTGTCCATAATAAAGCTTACACGAGCCATATAACCCGTATCTTCAAGTAGGCTCATAAAGAAGAATAAGATTGCAATTTGAGGCACAAAAACTACAACTCCCGCTATCCCAGCTATTAATCCATTTATAATAAGTTTCTTAAACCAACCATCAGGTAATATCTCAGACAAAAACTCACTGGCTATTGAGAATCCAGATTCAATCCAAGTCATAGGATACTCTGCAAGCATAAAAACTCCCTGGAAAATTAAAAATAAAACGCTTAAAAAAAGCAGATAACCTAAGATTGGATGAGTGGCAATCTTATCAATTTTGCTTGTTGCGAGTTCACGCTGCGTTTTTCTTTTAGTGGTTTTCTGTAAAAGATTGTTAATCTTTTCATAGTGAATTTCATGCGAATCATTGTTTTCCTCATCAAATTTGTAATGTGGAACAAACTGCTCTTGTGAGAGAGCATTTTTCACTGCATCAACCCCAGTACCTTCTCGAGCGTTGATCTTGAATACTCGAATTCCAAGCTCTTTTTCTAATCGCTCCGAATCAATTTCAAAACCACGATAAGTTGCTACATCTAGCATGTTAAGCACCAAAATCATAGGCACTCCTTTTTGAGCTAACTGACTGAAATAGAACAGGTTTCTTTTCAAATTAGAGGCATCCGCTATGTATAAAATTGTATCGGGTCTTGACTTCTCAAAGAATACCTTTACAGCTTCTTCTTCGTCTAGCGATTTAGGATTAATACTATATGTTCCAGGAGTATCTATTATCCTAATTGAAGTATTATTTGATTTTAACTTTCCTTCTCTATTCTCAATAGTGGTTCCAGGAACATTCGTAATTTTTTGATTTAGCCCAGTAAGCTTATTAAATAATGAGGATTTACCACAATTTGGGTTCCCTGCTAATACTATTCTTAGAGATTCATTATTGCTCATCTTTAAACAAAATATCTAAAGGTTTAACTATAATTTGTCTTGCTTCTGACTTTCGAATGCTTAAGGTATATTCTTCCAAATTGTATGCAATTGGATCTCCTAATGGGGCTTTAAACAATGGTTTTATAAGCACACCTGGTACACAACCCATTTCAAGTAGTTTTTCCTTGAAAGGTCCATCCAAAACTTGTTGAATTCTAGCAAGTTGGCCTATATGTAATTGGGCTAGGGTCAAGCGTTTGTGCAAAGATGTTCTTTTATTTGGAATTATTAAAGATAAGCATTGAATTACCACATTAATAATGATTCAACTGTCTGTTTTAGGCTGCTTTTTCCTAAATATTCCTTCTCCAACTCGGCATTAAATGGGATTGGGGTATCCAAACTTCCAACTCGCATTACTGGAGCATCCAAATGCATAAAACAATGTTCACCAATCCATGAAGCAATTTCGGCTCCAATTCCACCCTGCAAATTGTCTTCATGAACTACTATCACTTTACCACTAGCTTTTACGCTTGCTTCTACCGCTTCTTTATCCCAAGGTGCTAGTGTTCTTAGATCGAGAAGTGTAGCATTCAAGTTCATTTCATCTATCAACTCTTGGCACCAATGTACTGCCCAACCATAGCTAATAAAGGTTATATCCTCTCCCTCTTTCACATATTTAGCTTTGCCAATCTCGGTTGTAAATTCATCCACGCAAACTTCCTCTTTTACATTTCGGTACAAAAACTTATGCTCAAAGAAAAGAACAGGATTAGGATCTTCAAAAGATGCCAGAAGCAAGCCTTTAGCATCAGATGGATTGCTTGGATAAACAATCTTTAATCC
The DNA here is from genome assembly GCA_013042025.1 of Bacteroidia bacterium. GTDB lineage: Bacteria > Bacteroidota > Bacteroidia > NS11-12g > UBA9320 > UBA9320. The sequence continues at coordinate 8,296 of JABDQY010000114.1, read as the reverse complement.
TGGGATATGAAAAAACCATGCTTCGTTGCTTTGGCTATGAAATGGTCCCGCAGCAGCTCCAGCACCTGTTGGCATTCGAATAACAACATCGCTGTTTTGTCCCCAACGATAATGCGTTTTTGCCAGATTGTTTGCGATTTGATTAAATCCGCAGCTAACAAAATCTGCAAATTGCATCTCTACCATCGATTTTTTCCCTCCTACAGTTAAGCCCAGTGCAGCTCCTAATGGAGCAGCTTCACAAATTGGCGTATTTCTTACTCGCTCAATTCCGAATTCATCCACAAAACCATCAGTTATTTTAAACACACCACCATATTCAGCAATATCCTGTCCCATTAATACGAGATTATCATATTTCCTCATTGCCAATTTGAGGCCATCATGAATTGCATCAATAAAACGCATTTCTCTTCGGTTATCTGTTGGTGTAATTACTTCTGGAATATATGATTTAAATACATCAGCTAATTCCTTGTTTGCATCTACCTCAACCGCATCTGTCTCTGATAAAATCTTAACTCCTTCATTTATCTCGTCAGTAATACTATCTTTAATTTTAATAAGCTCTTCTGATGTAATATGCTTATTTAGAACGACATAGGATTCAAAATTGTCCACTGGATCTTTCTTTCCCCATTCCTCTAGAAGATTTTGTGGGACGTATTTAGTTCCACTCGCTTCTTCATGTCCTCTCATTCTAAACGTTTTACACTCTAGTAAAAATGGACGAGGATTTTTTCTTAGTTCACGTGCTATTTGAGACACTTCATAATATACCTCAAGTACATTATTCCCATCAATAGTTTTACTCTCAATACCATACCCTATTCCCTTGTCCGCTAGTCGTTTGGCTTTAAACTGATCCTTGCTTGGAGTTGAAAGTCCATAACCGTTATTTTCAATTAAAAATATAACTGGTAAATCCCAAACCGCAGCAAGATTAACTGCTTCGTGAAATTCACCTTCACTTGTAGCTCCATCTCCAGAGAAAGCTAATGTTACCTTTCCTTTTTTGTCAAGCTTGTTTGCCAATGCAACTCCATCTGCAACGCTTAAAGTTGCACCTAAGTGAGAAATCATTCCAGCGATATAATATTCATTTGTGCCAAAATGAAATGATCTATCTCTAGATTTAGTAAACCCTTGGATATTCCCTTGCCATTGATGCAAAAGCTTTTTAAAAGGAATTCCTCTTGTAGTAAAAACTCCTAAATTTCTGTGCAAAGGCATGATGTATTCATCGTTTTCCAACGCCAAAGTTGCTCCCACCGCTATAGCCTCTTGACCAATTCCACTGAACCACTTGCTTACTTGCCCCTGTCTAAGAAGTTTTAGCATCTTTTCTTCAATCATTCGTGGTTTGATTAAAGCAGTATAAATTTCTTTCAGCTTCTTTTTATCAAACTGATTGTATTGGTCAAAAGTCATTCTGTAATACGAAATAAATATAATTATTCATAGGTAACTGAATATAGGCTTACCTATTTTCGCATCGTGCTATTATTGCTCGATAACTACGACTCATTTACCTATAATTTGTACGATTATTTCTTACAATGTGGTGCAGAATGCGAAGTGATTAGAAATGATGAATTGGACGTTTCTACCGTGCTTTCAAAATACAAAGGCATAATTATTTCTCCTGGTCCAGGCACACCAGAAAATGCAGGATGTACAATGGAAATTCTAGAAAAGTTTTCTGATAAATTACCCATTTTTGGTGTTTGTCTTGGACTTCAAGCTATTGGGCAGTTCTACGGAGCAACTCTTAAAAAAGCAAACTATCCAATGCATGGCAAAGTGTCGGAAGTTAATTGTACGGTAAATCATCCTTTGTTTAAATCGATTACTCCTCCTCTTGAGGTTTGCAGATACCATTCTTTAATTGTAGAAGACTTTGAAGAATTGCCAATAAACGTAATTGCTGAAACTGAAAACGGAGAAGTAATGGCAATCGAGCATCAAACATTACCAATTTGGGCAGTTCAATTTCACCCTGAATCGATTTTGACACCCCAAGGATTAAAGTTAATAAGAAATTGGCTATCTTGCTTTTCTTTGCACTATACAACTAAATTATAGTATTCTATATACAAATGATTGCACTAGATTACATAGCTCAAATCAAACCTGTTACTGATACAACTTCGGTAAAGGAATGTATGGAAATTATGTTCGATAACCTCTGTTTTGAATTGCCCGTAGTTAAAGATGGTAAACTTTTTGGAACCGTTCAACTGGACGAATGTATTCATACAGAAGAAATCACTATTGAAAGTATCGTTGATTCAGGATTTGCTAGCGTTCATTTCAACACTCATCTTTTTGATGTGTTGCGAATATTCAATGAATCCAAAGCAAACGTATGTTGCGTATTGGGAAAAGATTTTGAGTGGATTGGTATTTTAACAAAGACTTTAGTAGTTGAGGCAATTGCACATTCATTAACTGTAGAACAAGGTGGTGCCATTATTGTAATTGAAATGGCCACCCTACAATATTCCTCTAGTGAAGTGGCTAGAATAGTTGAAAGTGAAGGCTCTCAATTACTTGGACTGTGGCTTCATAATGTACCAGATAGCGGAAGAATAAGAGCAAGCCTGAAGCTAAACACTAAAAATGCCGAGCGTATTATTGGGGGTCTAACTCGATTTAATTACGAGGTGATTGCTACATTTGGAGATGACGATTACAAAGAGAATGTAGAGAAACGTTTTCAATCACTAATGAAATATCTTGACATTTAGAAGCATACTGACACTTCTTATTGCATTCATTTCACAATTCCTTTTTGCGGAAAGCTATCCTGTTCTATCTATCAATATAGATGGAAATAAAAGAACTAAAGACTTTGTAATACAGCGTGAAATGCTTGTACACATTGATTCATTCTATCAAGATGATGAGGAAGGTAATTTCCAAAAACTCCTTAATCAATCTAAATCTCGTATTCTAAATCTTAATCTTTTTAACAAGGTTACCATCACGTCTTCAAAAGCGAAAATATCAAATAAAATAGGCTTTGCTGTTCGTGTAACTGTCGTCGAAAAGTGGTACGAATGGCCTATACCATTTATTGAATTTAGTGATAGAAATTTTAACGTTTGGAAGGATCTAAGTTTTGACGCAAATAGAACCAATTATGGTCTTTACCTTTTTAACTACAACCTCTTTGGAAGAAATCACACTTTAAAAACCTCATTTGTAACTGGATACAACAAAACGTACGGAATTGAGTACCGAGTTCCATTTATTTCACAAAATTCAAATTGGGGAGTTAGTACAGATTTTAAACATACTTCACAAGAAGAAATGTGGCTAAAAACAGAAAACGATAAGTTGCAATTCCTAAGAAAGGGAAACAACAATCTGATTAAGAAAACTTCGGGGGGATTGGCCTTTTCAAATCGATTTAATCCTTTCAATACCATAACAATTTCTGGTTCATACCAAAACACTAAATTAGATACCATAATTATGAAAGAAGCATCTAACTACTTGCTAAATAGCCAAGTAAAATTGGATGTTATAGGGTTAGGTGTTGCAATAAGTCATGATAAGAGAAACAACATTTATCTCCCAACAGAAGGTGCCCTTCTTCAACCAATGATTGCTTATCACAACTTTGTTGGGAACAGCTCTTATTCCAACATAAAAGGGTCAATAAGAGCACAACTATTTAATAAAATTGCTCCAAAACTTTACACTGCTTTTTCTGTTTTTGGAGAATTCAATACTGCTAAAGACTTGCCTTATGAATACACCAGAAGACTAGGTTATGACAACATAGTTAGGGGATTTGAAAACTATGTGATTGATGGTCAACATGCGGCTCTAGGGAATGCCGCAATTCGGTATCATTTAGTAAATAAACCTCATATCAATTTGAATTTTATTCCAATTAAAAGTTATAACTTTCTACCCCTGAATATCTATCTAGAATACTTTGTTGATGCAGGATATGTTTCCGCACCTAAGACCATAGCCACAAACGATTTGCCTAACTCTGCCTTATTCTCTACTGGTATTAGTTTACAATCACTTTTCTATAACGACAGACTGCTTCGATTAGAATATAGTTTGAACAGTTTAAAAGAGAGTGGTTTCTTTGTACACTTTAAAAAAGCAATATAACCATGAAGGTAGCAGTATACGGTAGATCAATTCGAGCTAAAAACTTTAAAAAGTTCTTTAGTGTTTTTTCTACTTGCATGGCCAATCATAATATTGAATTTGAAGTTGTCTCAACATTTAATGATTTCATTTCAAAAGAATATGATTTGGAATGTGTGGAATGCTCGCATAAATTGAGTCCATCAGACTATACCTGTTTAATAAGTCTAGGAGGAGATGGTACGATGCTTGACACATTGGAATTGGTAAAAGACAGTGGGTTGCCTGTGATGGGTATCAATCTTGGGAGATTAGGATTTCTTGCCAATATAAAAATGGAGGAAATAGAAATTGCTGTTGAAGCATTAAAACAGAACAATGTTGATATTGAATCTCGGACCGTTCTAACTGTACAATCCTCAGATAAAGATCTAATTAAGTTTCCATACGCTTTAAATGATTTCGTAGTTCAAAAGCGAGACACCTCTGCAATGATTACAGTAAAAGCACATTTAAATGGTGATTTTCTGAATAACTATTGGGCAGACGGTTTGATTGTTTCTACACCAACAGGTTCGTCTGGATATAATTTAAGCTGTGGTGGACCATTGATTTTTCCAGGTTCTCAAGCTTTTGTAATTACACCAATCGCTGCACATAATTTAACCGTTCGACCTGCAGTGGTTCCTGATTCAACAAGCTTGGAAATTAACATTTCGAGTAGAAGCAAACATGTATTAATTACGTTAGATTCACGTTCCGTAAAGCTTCCTTCAAACAGTTCATTGGTAATTAAACGAGCTGATTTTCAGTATAAAATGATTCGTTTGAAAGGGAATACCTATATGGATACCATTCGAAATAAACTCCTTTGGGGAGCTGACGCGAGAGATAAGTAACTACAGCGTTCCTCTTAGTTCTTGTTCTCTTTCAATAGCTTCAAACAATGCCTGAAAATTACCTTTACCGAAAGAAGTTGCCCCTTTTCGTTGTATTATTTCGAAGAACATTGTAGGACGAGGCTCAATAGGTTTTGTGAAAATTTGGAGTAAGTATCCTTCATCGTCTCGGTCTATCAATATACCAAGTTCTCTCAATGGAGCCAGATCTTCATCAATTTCTCCAACGCGATCTAATACTACATCATAATAAGTATCAGGCACTCTTAAAAATTCTATTCCTCTTGACCTCAATTGTCTTACCGTTGAGATTATATCATCCGTTGCAACTGCTATATGTTGAACACCAGCACCTTCATAAAAGTCAAGGTACTCTTCAATTTGTGATTTCTTTTTACCATCTGCAGGTTCGTTAATAGGAAACTTTATCCGTCCATTTCCATTACTCATTACCTTACTCATCAAAGCGGTGTATTCTGTTGAAATATCCTTATCATCGAATGAGATTATTTGAGCAAATCCCAATACATCTTTGTAAAAATTTACCCAAGTATTCATCTCACCAAGTTCAACATTCCCAACCATATGGTCGATGTATTGTAACCCAATTGGTGTAGGATTGTATGCAGTCTTTAATTCCTTAAAGCCAGGTAAGAATACTCCATTGTATTCACCTCGCTCAACAAAAATATGTACGGTTTCGCCATACGTATAAATACCTGAACGGATAACTTTCCCTGATTCATCACTTTCTTCTGTAGGTGATAAGTAATGCTTTGCTCCTCGTTTTATTGCTTCTTCGTAAGCCTTAGTCGCATCGGGAACCCAAAGTGCTACTATTTTAACACCATCTCCATGCTTCTCTATATGCTTGCCAATATCTGTACCGCTTTTAAGTGGAGATGTAAGAACTAGTCTTATTTTATCTTGCACTAGCACATAACTCTCACTTTCAACTGAACCTGTTTCTAATCCAGAATAGGCTAAATCTTGAAAACCAAATGCGGTTTTATAAAAATGTGCAGCTTGCTTAGAGTTACTTACATATAATTCGACATAGTCAGTGCCCAATAATGGCATAAAGTCTTTTGCTTCCTCGTATATTTTTGGAAGATCTAAGGTAGATGGTTTCATGTGGTTTCTTTTAACGAGTGCAAAGTTAGACTTTTATAAATACCACCTAGACTCTATTTTGAGAGTCCAATATTATAGTTACTGGACCGTCATTAATCAATTCTATTTTCATATCAGCTCCAAAAACTCCAGTTTTTGTAGTGCAATGTATTTTACTTCTTTTAATGAATTCTTCATACAACGGAATTGCAATGGCTGGTTTGGCTGCTTTTATAAAAGAAGGACGATTACCCTTTTTTGTGCTGGCATGTAGCGTAAACTGACTTACAACTAAAAGCTCACCTTCAACATCCAATAGAGATAAATTCATTTTACCTTCTTTATCGGCAAAGATTCGCATATTGACAATCTTCTTTACCAACCAATTTATATCCTCTATACCATCGCTTTCTTCAATCCCTAAAAGGATAACCAAGCCAATTCCAATAACACTGTATTGCTCATCATTCACTAAAAGCTGTGCTTCACTTACACGTTGTAAAACCACTTTCATTGTGCAAGGTTAATGCAATGAAAAGTAAGCACCAATAAAATGCTAAACTTCTAGTTATCTTTGCATTGTGAGGCTCACTGCTCTATTACTATTTACTCTATCGATTTTTTCTGCTTTTGCTCAACGACAAAATGGGTTGGTGCAGGACAATTACGGTGGATATGCAACTCTTCAGCACAATCCAGCTAACCTTGCTGACTCACGATTCAAATTCAATATGAATGTTTTAGGTCTGAACGCTCATGTTCAGAACAATTTTATTCAAATGGAGGCACCTCATTCTATGTACAAGTTTTTCCAATTATCACTTGATTCGAATTTTGGAAAACAAGATCTTAATTATCCTTTTGAAAAGATCTACATGAAAGAACGGTTGAATGGAAAAAACAAATTTGCTTATGCCTCAGCTAGCGCATCTGTGTTGTCAATGCAATTTGCTCTTAAAGATAAAGCAGGATTTTCAATTGGCTTTACAACTAAAGCGTATGGAAGTTTAAATAAGTTCTCTGAAAATGGTATTAAGACATTTCTTCAGGATTTGGATACTATTGGGCCAAATAAAGAAAATCAAGAGCGTTTACTAGGGGAATCCATGGATATGTCAAAAGCAGGTGTTGCTGCTCTAGCTTATCAGCAAATAAGCTTTAAATATGCTCGTGTAGTAAAAGATAAAAAGCACGATTTTATAAAAATTGGTTTGGGATTGGATTATAATATCGGTTTGTATGGCTCTTATTTCAGTACCAAAGAAGCTGCCTTTGATTTAGTTGGCATTGACACACTTAATATCACAAATTCTGGAATTGAGTTCGCGTATTTAAATGAAGACTATTTAAGTAGTCCTACTCGAAGATTAAATGACTATTTTGGAAAATCGCGGCTTGGACGTGGATTAGGTGTAAATCTTGGTTTTGTGTACGAATACCGTGAAAACAGTAGAGATTTCAAGTATAAAATGGACCGAAAAACGCATGAAGACCATTCGGTAAATAAATACACTTGGAAAGTTGCTGCTAGCTTAACGGATGTAGGTTTTGTAAATTTCAATAAAGCTGGAGTAGCACGTAAAGTAACCATCAATCCAGAAACTACTCCACTAAACTGGAATGATTTTGATGAAGCTGATAGTTGGTCCTCCTTTAAAGAGGTGGACTCTTTTGCTACAAGTTTTTTTTCAAATGTTGATACAGCTTCAAAGTTTACTATGTTTACACCAGCTGCTTTACATTTGGCTGCAGACTACAAGCTGATGAACAACCTATATGTGGCAGCGAATTACTCTCAAAACCTTATCCGGAATAATGGTAGAGGAGTAAAAACACCAAATGTTCTAACCGTAACACCACGATATGAACGCAAATGGTTTACTGCAGCCTTGCCCATCTCAGCGAGTCGATTTTACAACATCGTAAATGTAGGTGCATATATAAGAGCTGGATTGTTTTACATAGGTTCTGACAACTTAGGAGGGTTGTTTACAGCTAAAAAGACAAACGGATTTAATATCTATACAGGGTTCAATTGGCCTATTCATCACAAACGATTAATCGATTCTGATGGTGATGAGGTTTCAGACAATTTTGATAAATGCCCTGATTATGTAGGATCAAAATATACGGAAGGATGCCCAGACGAAGATGGCGATAAAGTCAGA
>JABDQY010000022.1 GCA_013042025.1 Bacteroidia bacterium | reverse complement strand
AACTCAGCAGTCCAAGCACCTCTTCCATGGGTAAAAATAAACAGTTTTCGATCGCTATGTCTTAATCTTATCTGATCAATAGGTACATTCGGTAATCGATGTTCTTTTTGCCAGCTGGCTCCTCCATTTAAGCTAGTGTACAAGCCATAATCGGTAGCAACATAAAGATGATTGGAATGTTCAGGATCTACTTCAATCCAATTGACAGCCATGTTGCTTGGCATATTTGCACTAATGTCATGCCATGTTGGATTGTCCGTGTCTGCATCTGTTATTTTCCATATTCTACTGTTAGTTGAATAGGTTAATAAACCGCAGTATATGGTACCTTTATTATTTGGGTCAACTTCAATGCAACCAATTGTACTATTACTAAATGCATCAAGGTTATTGTTTTTGAGGAATACCTCTTGTTCGGCGTCTGTTGTAGCCGCTTTATCTACACGATAGAGTCGTGAATTTGTGCCTCCAATATAAATAGTTGGATCTGTTCCGCTGCTTATTCCAATAGAATATGGATCTCCCGCCAAAATTTTCGTCAGTTTAATCCAAGTATTCCCTGCATTTACTGAACGATATACTTCACGTTTAGTGGGAACATAGATTTGCTTGCTGTCTTCATTGTTTACTTCAAATGGGTTGATAAACCATGTGTAATTTTGACTACCTAAGTTTGATGTGATATAATTGGAAATTTTGACGGTACTAGAAGTAGATGCTCTGTAAATATTTAAATTCTGGGTTGAGACATAAAGGAAGGCATTGTCTTGTTGATCTATGGCACAAAATGCACCATCTCCTCCTAGAATCTTGGTAAATTGAGAACCCGTAAAATTCATGTGCGTGCCATTGTCTTGAGAACCTGCAATTAGAGTATTGGTTGACGGAGAATAATTACCCGCAAAAAATTGAGTAATATTTAATCCATTATTTAGATTGGTGAAGCTTCCCATATTGCTTTTATTGAAACGATGAACTCCTCCATCACAACCCACTAGAAACTGGTTGCCATCATACCAAGTTACTTCATGATAATCGGCATGAGGATCTGCCATTTCTTTCCATGTGCTTCCACCATTTGTAGAATATTGGGGATCAACCGAAAGGCTCATCAAGAAATTTGAGTCAGTTGGACAAACAGAAACTTTGAAAGCGTACCAAGCGATAGCATAGCTACCGGTCATGGTGTTGTTTGTGTTGTACCAAGAGGCTCCTCCATTTGAAGATTTTACGGTGTATTGAACGGCATTACCATTCGTGTTTGTCAGATGAGCATAAATGACATTCGGAAAATCCTTGCAATAGTCAAATGATATTCTACCATAGTTGTTTGATGGCCAATTGTTGCTTAATCGCTCAGAGGCTAGCGTGTTTTCATTTATTTTAACAATCCCATAACCGTTTTCGGCAATCATTATGTTGCTATCTTGGAATACTTTTATTTCATGAATTCGACGAGCAGTAGAATAAATGTTTGCAAAGCTATTTCCAGCGTCGATACTTCTCCATAAACCTGAACTGTGAGTTGCCACATAAATGGTGCTGTCTTTTGTTAAAGAATGTTGAATATCCCAGATTCCTCCAAATGTGGAAGTATGGCTTAGATTAGAAAAGGACTTAGCATTATCTTCAGATTTAAATACACCTATCCCATTAATAGCAGCGGAATTTCCCATTGCTTCACCCGATCCATAGTAAAATAAGTCCTTATTAAATGGACTTTGTGTAATGCATGTTGCTGATAAAGAGATAGCTGTGTCATTTACTGGGTTCCATGAAGCACCATTATTGGAACTGGTCCAAATGCCGCCTGAAACACCTGCGGTAACTAGGTGATTTGAGTTAGAATGGTCAATAACAATGCTACGGGTTCTTCCTCCCACGTCAGTAGGTCCTATTTCTTGAATATTTTTTAAACTGTTTTCATCTTTTTTGAATCGACCTTGGTTTAGTTGGTCTGTATTATACCATTGTGCTATTAACCCTTCTGGTCTTTGGTCACCTCTCAGTTCTAAAAAGTGTTTGTACCAACCAGGGTAATTCTTAGTTGCAGTATCTTCTTTTGCTGTCGGAATTTGAAAGAAAACAACTATTAATAAAGCAATAACGGATAGTAATCCAAGTACTAATTTTTTTCTCATGTTTAGTAGTATAACAATAATTATTTCTTTCTGTTCAATGATAGACTTTTAAGCATCCATTTTGGAAGTGGTTTGCCCGCATCTCGTTTAGTTAAATCTAAGTACCACCCGATTTTCTTAAAGATTGGAATTTTATGGGTTTCCACAAACTCAATTAGTGTTCCATCTGGGTCTTCAATGTAAGAAAAGTGCCCAGCAGCCTCACCCATATCGAAGCTATTTGCACTATCTACAGTAAAAGGATGTCCAAATGCTTCACATTCAGCTTGTAGGGCTTTCATATTATTGATGTCGAAGCACAAATGAATAAAGCCTAAATCTCCCCAAAAACGATCTTTAAATATTTTTTGACCGGTTGTAGTTGTGTTTTGGACCAATTCAATTTGAGTTTCACCAAGTAATTGACTGAATCCACCTTCTCGAGGTTTGCTGTGTTTAAGAATGCAGCGTTTAAATGTATCACCCCCATTGTCTAAAGAACCAAAATCCTCAAATTTGCCTTCTCCTTCCCAAAGTACTGTATCGTAACCTAAGATTTCAGCATAGAATTTTTTAGATTTTTCAATATCTGAAACTCCAATAACGGCTCCATAAACACCACCGGTATTTTTTGATTTGTTATTAAACCATTCGTCCGATTCTATAACTTGAAATATGTTGCCATACGGATCATTTACAAAGAAGTGCTTTAATCCGTTTGGTGTTGATTCTACTTGGGAAGAAATCTTAAACTCTGCATCAAACTCTTGAAAAGCTTTAGCAACATTTGGACTTTTTATTTTACAGATGTATAATCCTAGATCCCCTAAACTTGCCTTAAAATCAGAGGGTTGAGGAGTTCTGCTGGTGTATTGCCAAATTTCAAAACCACCACCGCCTTGTAAATTTAGGGCTAGAATTGCATGTCTATCATGTGGTTTGCCTCCGGTATATGGGAGCATTAAATCTGCTGTAGCTGCCTCCTCAAAAACAGGAACGTCCATTCCGAAATTTTCTCTATACCATGTCCATGCTTCATGCACATTGGGAATACCAATTCCCATTTGTTGAATACCACTGATTGATTTTTTCAAGATATGCGAAGATAAAATGAATAGAATCCGTGAGCAAATGAATTTACTTCGGATTTACTTTTTTCACAATATATCTGAACAATGAAGGAATGTATCGCTTAAGGTATATCATAATTACCTCTTTACCTCCAATATATACTTCTGCTTTTTCTTTGGAAATTGCATTAACAATTTGGCGAGCACATTTTTCTACAGGAATACCGTTTAGTTGCCCTTGGTCCATCTTATTATGAGCTTCACCTGAAGCTGTTAAAGCATTGAAGGAAATCTCTGTTTTTATACGTCCAGGACACACCATCAACACATGAATATTCGTGTCTTTCAGCTCAAAACTAAGAGCTTCATAGAACCCATGCAAAGCGTGTTTTGATGCCGAGTAATAGGAGCGAAGTGGAAATCCAAATTTGCCGGCAGCACTGCTCATAGCTACAATACTTGCTTTCTCAGATTTGAGTAGAAGAGGTAAGGCCGCTTTGGTTAAATGAACACTACCAAAAAAGTTCACTTCCATTAACTTTCTTCCTACATCATTGGAAACTTCGGAGGCTTTGGATCGTTGACTCACACCTGCGTTATTGATTAGCATGTCAATTTTGTCAAACTTAGCTTCAACTTGCTTAACAGCTTCAATGATTGCCGATTCATTTGTTACATCTAAGGGCAATACATAGCTATTTTTTAAGGTTTTAGCAACAGCATTAAGTTGCTCTTCTTTTCTGCCAGAAAGTATAATGACATTTTGCTTAGAATTGTATTTTAAAGCCAATGCTTTTCCAATACCGCTTCCAGCTCCTGTTATCCAAATTACCCTATTCATTTAAATGGTATGTATTAACAAATATTCATCAAAAAACTCATAACTTAATTCAAGCTCTTTATAGTATTCCTCTTTTTTAATGTAACCCTTTAGAATTCCGGAATCTTTAAGCGGTTTATATTCTAGTTTAAGATGATCTCTAAAGTCGAGTGATTTAAGTCCGTAATATTTATACAAAGCTTCTTTAGCACACCAAACAGCGTACATCCCATTGTAGTTATGTTTCAAATATTCTTTTTCATCTTCACGCATGAATTTGGGAACAATTCGTTCAATTCTGTTTGTGATTTGTTCCATGTCAATACCACAATCTTCTTTTTCTTTGAATTGAAACGCAGCAAAATTGCCTGCATGAGTTATTGATATTTTGTGTTCCGAACTCTCAAAATACGGTTTCCCATACTTGTCCTTCTCAAGTATATCAAAATCAGGACAAACCGTATTTGCAAGGACACGTGCGGCAAGATTGTGACGGCTTAATTTATTAATTGCTAAGTTTCTCAACCAATTTGATGGAACCATTTCCAATAACTCGTCTTTGGATTCTTTAATGTCCCAAAGAGCAACAATTCCATTATTAATCTGTTTCTTTGAATAGAGTGGCAAATCGTATTTCAGTTAAAATCACAAAGGTAGCACATTTAAGAGGTCATAAGGATGCTATTTACAATTTTGTAATCGACAAAGCTGAGCGTAAAGTGTACACCGTTGGAGCTGATGGGTATTTGGTGTGTTGGGATTTAAACGGTGATTTAAATGGGAAGCTTTTACTTCAAACTGACGAGGCACTTTATAGTATTTGGAAAGGTGAGGATATAATTAAAGTGGGTAGCAGGTCTGGGAATATTTATTCACTTGATCTGATTGAAAACAAATTGATAGAAAAAAAACAGGTTCATCAGGGAGGAGTGTTTTTTATTGAAGGGGAATTAAGTGGAGGTGAAGACGGTTATTTAATTGATAATGGCGAAAGAATATCACTATCTACGGAAAGTTTGCGATGTATTTTAAACTGTAGTTCAAGCACCTATATTGGCAGTTCGAATGCATCTATTTTTGAGCTAGATGAAAATGGAAATCTTGCAAAGGAGTTAAAGGGACATACAAATTCAGTGTTTGCTTTGGAATGTTTAGATGAAACTACAATAGTTAGTGGGGGGAGAGACGCATATATTCGAGCTTGGGATTTAACTATAAATAAAGAAGTATTTGCTGTTCCAGCTCATACCTATCAGATTAAAAGTTTATCATTTAATGGACAATTTTTATTGAGCAGTAGTATGGATAAAACAATAAAGATTTGGAATCCTGAATTAAACTTGTTAAAAGTGATTGATTTTCAGCGAAATGAAAGTCACACAAATTGTATTAATAAGGTTGAGTGGGTAGACGAAAATATGTTTGTAAGTTGTAGTGATGACCGTACGTTAATTCTTTGGCAAATGGAAATAAATTCCTAACATTGACCCCGACAAAAACCAATGATACTTAGCGACAAACGAATTTTAGAAGAAATTGATAAAGGGACAATTCTTATCGAGCCATTTAACCGAGATGATTTAGGAACGAATAGCTATGATGTCCATTTAGGAAAGCATTTGGCCTGTTACACAAGCAGAGTTTTAGACTCTCGTGAACACAACAAAATTGAGCATTTTGAGATTCCTTTGGACGGGTTGGTATTGGAACCAGGGGTGTTGTATTTAGGAGTTACCGAAGAGTATACTGAAACACATGCTCATATACCTTTTTTAGAAGGAAAAAGTAGCACAGGTCGTTTAGGGATTGATATTCACGCAACCGCTGGAAAAGGCGATGTTGGATTTTGCAATACGTGGACTTTAGAAATTTCTTGTACTCAACCAGTGCGGGTATATCGTGGAATGCCAATTGGGCAATTAATCTATTTTGTTGTAGAAGGTGAAATTGAAATAATGTACAACAAAAAGAAAAATGCGAAATACAACAACCGAACAATTAAACCGGTTGAAAGCATGATGTGGAAGAATAAGTTCTAATTAAGCAGATTCGCGTACTAGTTTTTCAAAAAGTGACTATAACATTTCCAGTTTTTTCACCCATCATTACATAGTCGTATGCTTTTGCCAAGTCATCAAGCATGTACTCACGATCAATAACAGGCTTGAACTTACCGCTTTTTAAAAGATTTCTAGTATAAGGTATTGTTTTTTGCTTATTGTAGGGTATTGGAAAAATCACCTTTTTACCCTGTATTGAAGTCAATAACGGAAAAAAGATGTTTTGAGAATAGGGCCCAAGTTCAGAAGAAATATAGATTCCTTTTTCTTTCAATAAAGGTTTGCACTTACCAAAAGTACTCTTACCCACAGCATCAAATATGAAATCATATTGAATATCATCATTGGTGAAGTCCTCTTTGGTATAGTCATAAATTTTATCGGCACCTAACGACTTAACAAGTTCAACATTTTTAGTGTTACTGGTCACTGCAATTTCCACATCATATTGTTTTACAAGTTGCAGAAGAGCAGATCCAATTCCTCCAGTTGCAC
>JABDQY010000021.1 GCA_013042025.1 Bacteroidia bacterium | reverse complement strand
GTGCTGGTTCCTGAAGCAGTGAGATTGGCTTTAGTTCCACTACATACCAATGTGTCTCCTGTTATGGCGACAGATGGTTTGTTCACAAGAACTTGAACTGTATATAACTTGCTGCATCCATTGGAAGAGTCAATTCTTACAGTGTATGCATTTGAATTTTGGGGTGTAATCGTGTAATCTCCATTTGCAGGACCAGAAAGCCATTGATAGGATGAACCACCACTTGCTTGTAGAACAACCGATTTATTTTCACATATTGTTGTATCATCGGTAATTGTTCCGCTTGGTAATGTTTTGATGTAAATTGGAATACTTGCGGTTCGCGTTATCCCACAACCAAAATCCGCTGTAACTGTAAATGTTGTGTTTTGAACAGGAGACATAAAAGGATCTTTTGCTGTAGGAGTTTGAGTTAAGTTACTTGGACTCCAAGAAAAGGTTTTACCATTATTGGCCGCCAATTGAATTGGACTACCTGCACATGTACTATCCGATTCAGCGACAATGTCAACATCTAAATTGAAATTGATCCTAATTACCAACGTGATATCAAAATTTTGATCTTCGAGTCGCACCCAAGTTGCCCCAGCATCTGTGGTGTAGAAACAGGTGTTTGGATTATGATATTCGTTGGTGTACCCGAGCCCCATGTTTTGATTCGCAACTAACTGTTCTACAGAGGCAAAGTAATTTCCAGCAGAAACAGGAACGGCACAATTCAATCGTGCTGTATACCAATTTTGATTTGCTTTTAGAACCACAGGTAGTGAACTTTGAAGAATGCTTCCTGGATTGGCACCAAAGTTTCTGAAATGTACTCTTACAGAGTCTCCAACATTAGGCGTTGGTATATAAAAGCTCACGGTCGTTACAGTATCGTCAGCAATAATTTCGAATTTCTGACCCATTTCAATTGTACCTCCATTGGTACCTATACCATTTGTTGCCATTTCAATATCTTCCCGAGCCATCACAGTGTCTGATACCTCAAAACTTAGAGTATCGTAATTGTTACTAATATTACCATCAGATTCTGCAATTGAAGTTTCTAAATAGAATTCTTTAACTCCAATAGAGGATTGAAGGAATTTATCATTTGCCAGTGAAGTGGCAATATCATAGCTCTGCACTGTATCAAAATCTATGCTTGTAGAATACGATG
The DNA here is from genome assembly GCA_013042025.1 of Bacteroidia bacterium. Lineage (GTDB taxonomy): Bacteria > Bacteroidota > Bacteroidia > NS11-12g > UBA9320 > UBA9320. The sequence goes on along the minus strand of JABDQY010000021.1, from coordinate 11,251 downwards.
CGGGTCCGTTAATATTAATTTTAGTTTGAGTTGTTTCATTAAGCCCTTCATTCTTAATCGTTCCCGTAAATCCAATTGAATCTGCTTGTCGATAACGTATAATTGGATATTCGAATTGAGTGAAAGCAGCATCCCTTAATTCAATGTCATAGTCGTATGGGGTAAATTCATCTATGGTGATATCGTCAATTGCCATGTCGCTTTGATAACTCGTTCCCATTACTGAGCGAATACGTATACGCACACTATCGTCATTGTAATTGGCTAAATTAACGAACTTGAAATGCCAATTTGTGTCCTGATCACCTGAAATTGTCCAAACATCATCTGTCCAAGTTGAACCATCATACACATCAATATGCAATGATCCCATACCTGCACCAAACATGTGGTAATTAATACTCATTCTGTAATACTTGGATGAAGCACTGAAATCAAAATAAGGACTAAGGAGGTTAATTTCAGAGTTGGAGCATGTGGTTGCATTTGTAGCTTCCGTATACATGTATATACCTCCAGTTGTTCCTGGGTTTACGTCCATTCCAACATTGACTCCAGAACTTGCAGCTGTTGCTCCCGGACCTGTACCAATGGATGTTGTACCTGCTGTATCAGCTCGCCAATCTCCGTCGTCGAGCGTGTCTTGAAACCAACCGGAAATTGTAGCTCCGGCAACAGTAGCAACACAACTGGCATTGGCAGTTTGGAGAATAGATGCTCCCTCAAAATCTTCATTGTACGGGTACGTGGAAATTTGTGCGTTTATAGCACTGATAAATAGGAAACAAATTGCGGCAAAAAGGGAATGACGTAAAAATTTAAGCATAGGATAAATTAGTTAGTGGGTACTAATATATAGAAATTGACTTTATAAACTATTCGCTACGTGCATAATATTACATTTGCTAAATGAAAATTGCAAAGTACGTAGGAATTTTCGGTGTGTTTCTTTTGGCCGCTTTTGGCGGTTTGGTTTTGCTATCTCCTAGTGAGATTGAATACACTGTGAACAAAGACATTAATACTACAATAGACAAGTGCTGGCAGACCACAACAGATTTGGAAAAGGCATCTAAATGGATTGCTGGATTAACTTCGGTTAAACAAATAAAGGGTACTGAATTGGCAGAAAACTCAAGCTATGAATTGAAATTTGGCGATGAGCAAAATTCTATGGTTATGGAGCAAACAATAACTGCTTTAAATCCAAATGAATTGTTCTCATACAAAGGAGTTGTTGAAGACTTTCTTGAAAAGACATCCATCACTACGTTTAAACAAGTAGATAGTTCAACCACACGTCTTTCTTCAAAGGTAAAACTAAAAGCACTCTCCTTTAGAATGAAGCTTTTCATGAATAACAACAAATCCTTTAAACGAGCCGAAGCTGAAAATTTAGATAATCTTCAAGAACTCATAGAAGGGAGCTAGGCAACCGTACTCCATTCTTTAAAACCTTGCTTTGTGCTTATGTAATTTCTTAAAGCATGGTGGTTCAGTAAATCCGGGTCTTCATCTAAAAGTTTAACAATAGCGTTGCGAGCACTTTGAGCAATAGTACCATCAGCATTTAAGGAGGCTAGTTGCAATTGGTCCAAACCACTCTGACGGGTACCTGCAATATCTCCGAAACCACGAAGTTGCATGTCAATTTCACTTAACTCAAATCCACTATTGGTGCTTACCATTGCTTTTAACCGTGTTCGAGCATTTTCGCTTAAGGCTTTACTGCTCATTAATATGCAAAAACTTTGTTCTGCACCTCTACCCACTCTACCTCTCAATTGATGCAATTGAGAAAGACCAAATTTCTCTGAGCTTTCAATCACCATAATGCTTGCGTTTGGAACATTTATACCAACCTCTATTACCGTTGTGCTCACGATAATGTGGCAAATACCTTTCTTAAACCGTTGCATCACGGCTTCTTTGTCTGCAGGTTTCATTTTACCATGCAGCATATCCACTTGGTATTCTGGCCTGGGGAAAAACTGTAACAATTCGTCATAACCGTTGTATAAATCCTTGTAATGTAATTTGTCTGATTCTTCAATAAGCGGGTATACGATATACGCTTGCCTGCCTTTTGCCAGTTCACTTTTAATGAATTCCCATACTTTTGGTCTAGCGAACCCAAATCGATGCACTGTTTTTATCGGTTTTCTTCCAGCAGGGAGTTCATCAATAACACTGTAATCCAAATCTCCGTAAACACTCATTGCTAATGTCCTAGGAATTGGTGTAGCAGTCATTACCAGAACGTGTGGAGGTTGATGTCCTTTCTCCTGAAGTTTTGCTCGTTGAGCAACACCAAATCGATGTTGTTCATCTATGATAACCAAACCAAGGTTACTAAACTGAACGATTTCTTCGATTAAGGCATGTGTACCTATAAGTAAATGTATTTCACCTAAGCGTAAAAGCCTATGAATCTCTTTCCGATCTTTAGCCGTTGTGGAGCCAGTTAGCAATGCAATGTGAATCCCTATTTCATGAGCTAATTCTTTTAAACCAATAAAATGTTGTGTTGCCAATATTTCAGTAGGAGCCATAATACTAGCTTGATAACCATTGTCTACTGCCATTAGAACACTTAAAAATGCAACAATCGTTTTCCCACTTCCTACGTCTCCTTGAAGTAATCGATTCATTTGTTTGCCGGAAACTAAATCTGTTTTAATCTCTGAAAGAACGCGTTGTTGAGCATTAGTCAGTTCAAACGGTAGATGATTCTGAGCGAAATCTTCGAACAGTGGAGACTTGGTCTTAAATTCTATACCTTCTTTGGCCTCAATACGATTGAGTTTCTGTTTTAAAAACGGAAATTGAAGAAAGAACAATTCTTCAAATTTAATTCGATGTTGAGCGAGCTGTATATCTTTGTCTGTTGAGGGCTGATGGATAAGTTGAAATGCCTTCTTTCTTGATATCAGTTGGTGTTCTTCTACAAATTTAGAATCAAAAATCTCTGGGACATCAAATTTTTCATGATGGATCAGATTACCGATAATTTGACGCATTGCCTTGCTTTCAAAACGCCTGTTTCTCATTTGCTCTGTAGTAGAATAAACAGCTTCTAAAGAAGCAGCATTTTTTCGAGCAGCAAATGTTTCCATTTCAGGATGAGACATGTTAAATCGGCCTTTAAATAAGGTAGGCTTGCCAAAGATTACAATTTCATCATTTATTTTAATGTTGGCTTTAATCCATTTCACTCCCTTAAACCATACCAATTCCAGCTCGCCACTTCCATCGTAAAATGTAGCCACCAAACGCGAACCTCGTTTTAATGGAATCTCCTGAAAATGAACAATTCTACCCTTTAATTGGATGTGCTGACTTTCCGTATTTATTTCAGAAACTTTGGTGTACTTCGATCTATCAACGTATCGAAACGGATAGTATCCTAAGATATCCTCAAAAGTAAAAATGCCTAACTCTTTGTTAAGGATGTCGGCTCTAACCTGACCAACACCTTTCAAAAATTTTATTTCTGATTTTAAGAATGTGTTCATGGGAAGAAATACTTACTAATAAATGCTCCAATTTCCATCATCCACGCTATTCCAACATGAACTATAATACCACCAATGATCGATTTACTGTAATACGCAATTACTCCTAACAATGAACCTCCAAAGAATGAGCTAATTAATTCACCCATCGGCTTATTCCAGTGGATTACAAAATAGATATAAGCCATTGGGATTATTGCTCTTGGACCAACAATTCCTACAAAAGCGAGAATCATAAATCCTCTAAAGAAAAACTCTATGGTAAAAAAATCGAGTCCGTATAAAAACTCATAAATAGCAAAGTGCTTCCAATGATTACTGACTTCAATATTTAAGGATAATAACTTCTGTACACGGGGATATGTGGTTAAAAAATCTGCTTGAGTACTCGCTGCTGCGATTAAGGGAACCATAATAAGCAGCATAACAAAATAGGGCTTCGTGTCAAAGTTTTTAGTGGTAAAGCCGTAAAAAGGTTGATTCTTCCTATCTACCACAAACCAATAGATGTAAAGAGCAACAAAAAGAAACAATCCTCTCCCAACGGTGGTAGTAATACTCTTTAACCAGTCGAGATGTTCGTATGTATAGTTTTGATCAAGGAAATCCTTTATATAAAACGAAATGTTTGTTCTAAACGAAAAAACGGCAACGCCAAAAACAACCAAGAACAGGAATTTTGGGTTGGTCCAAAAATGCCATTCTTTATGAATGATACTGCTCACTAAATATCCAACTAGAAGTGGTGTGGCATACAATATAAAATGGAATCCAAATTTGTTATTCGCAAAATATGCATCGTACCACCAGCTTGTTAAAAGTGATATTTTACCTCCGTTATACGGAATGTAATGGTAGTACCTAAAAAAGCAAAAACCGATTAAAAAAAATAGTGCAATTATGAATTCTATCCAACTGAATTGAGTTGTGTAAAATTTGTTAAGGTATTGAATAATCTTTTTCAAATTGCTCTAAATCAAAACAATATTACGTTATCCACTTTGAAATGTAAAAGACGTCAGTAAAATCTTAAAATCTTCAGTGAGAATTGAGTTATACTTGTGCATTAAGAATAAATAATGCCATCATTTTCTCACCTTCATTGTCATAGCCAGTTTTCACTTTTAGATGGAGCCGCTCCAATAGATGCAATGTTTGCAAAAGCGAAAGAAGATGGTATGCGAGCTGTCGCTCTTACCGATCATGGAAACATGTTTGGAGCATTTAAATTTGTTAATTCAGGTTTAAAACATGGTGTTAAGCCAATTGTAGGATGCGAGTTTTACATGGTTGAGGATCGCACAAGACGATCATTTGTAGGGGATACAAAAGACAAGCGATATCATCAGTTAATTCTAGCTAAGAATCAAAAAGGATATGAGAACCTGTCGCTTCTATGTTCCATTGGATACATGGAAGGGTTGTACGGTAAATATCCAAGAATTGATAAAGATACGCTAAAGAAGTATAGTGAAGGTCTTATAGCAACTTCATGCTGTATAGGTGCAGAAATTCCACAAGCAATACTGTTTAAAGGTGAAGAGGAAGCTGAAAAACTGGTAAAAGAATACATTGAAATTTTTGGTGATGATTTCTATATCGAATTGCAACGTCATGGTATAGAAAATATTGATGGAACCGGAATGAGTCAAGAAGCTGTAAATCAGGTCTTGATGAAATTTGCCCATAAGTATGAGTTGAATGTAATCGCAACAAATGATTCTCACTACATGGAAGAGGATGATGCGTTGCCTCACGATATTCTTCTTTGTGTAAATACTGGTTCTCGAATAACTGATCCAAAAGGATATGGAAAAGGAATGCGATTTGCATTTCCCAATAACGAGTTCTTTTTCAAAACACAAGAGGAGATGGGCCGTTTATTTGCTGATATCCCTGAAGCCTTGGATAATACCAATATTATTGTTGATAGCATTGAAACGCCTAAGCTTACAAGAGATGTATTGCTTCCCAATTATACAATGCCTCCTCAGTTTAAAACGCAAGATGAATATTTACGATTCTTGACGTTTGAAGGGGCTAAACGTAGATATCCGCAGATGTCTATTGATGTAGAGGAACGTTTGAACTTTGAGTTACAAGTAATCGCTGAAAGTGGTTATCCTGGATACTTCCTTATTGTTCAAGATTTTACAAGTGTTGCCCGAGATATGGGCGTTTCCGTTGGGCCAGGTAGAGGTTCAGCCGCTGGTTCAGCTGTTGCCTATTGCCTCGGTATTACAAATGTAGACCCTATTGCGTACGACTTACTTTTTGAGCGTTTTCTAAATCCAGAAAGAGTGTCACTTCCGGATATTGATATTGACTTTGATGATGAAGGAAGACAGAAAGTTATCGACTATGTAGTTGAAAAATACGGACAAAAACAAGTAGCCCAAATAATCACCTACGGATCCATGGCTGCACGTTCGTCTCTGCGTGATGTAGGAAGGGTATTGGACGTTCCATTATCTGAAGTGGATAGAGTCACCAAAACATTCCCATCGCATCTTAGTGCTAACTTAAACAAAGTTTTAGGAGACGATGGAATTCAGAAAAAACTGAAAGATGCGATGAACTCTGAACAGGTTCAAGCTGCACAAGAATTTAGAAAACTAGCTGTTAAAGACGATGATATAGGAAAGATGATTCGCACAGCAAAAAGGTTGGAAGGTTCTGTTCGAAATACGGGGATACATGCTTGTGGTGTGATTATTACACCAGATGATATTACCAAGTATGTTCCGGTAACCACTGCAAAAGATTCCGACTTACTCGTAACGCAATTCGATAACAGTGTTGTTGAAGATGCTGGGTTGCTGAAGATGGATTTCTTAGGTTTAAAAACCTTAACCATCATAAAAGATGCGGTAGAAATTATTAAAGACAAACATGGAATTGAGATTGTTCCAGATGATATTCCGTTGGATGATCCTAAGACCTTAGAGCTGTTTGCAAAAGGGAATACAAACGGTGTATTTCAATTTGAAAGTCCAGGAATGCAAAAGAACTTGAAGATGTTAAAACCCGACAAGTTTGAAGATTTGATTGCCATGAACGCATTGTACCGTCCTGGTCCTATGGATTATATCAAAGACTTTATTGCTCGTAAGCATGGAAGACAAGAAATCAAATATGATTTAGAGGGGATGGAGGAATACCTGGCTGATACTTACGGAATTACGGTATATCAAGAGCAGGTTATGTTGCTCTCTCAAAAACTTGCTGGTTTTACCAAAGGTCAGGCTGATAGTTTGAGAAAGGCAATGGGTAAAAAGAAAATTGAGGAGATGAACAAACTCTTTGATTTATTTATTAGTCAAGGAGTAGAAAAAGGATATGCAGAAGATACGCTCAAAAAAGTATGGAAAGATTGGGAAGCATTTGCATCCTATGCATTTAATAAAAGCCACAGTACGTGTTATGCCTATTTAGCATTTCAAACGGGTTATTTGAAGGCCCATTACCCAGCTGAATTTATGGCTTCAGTTCTTACGCATAATATGAACGATATAAAGAAAGTGAGTTTCTTTATGGATGAATGCAAATGGATGGGAATTGAAATATTAGGTCCAAGTGCAAACGAAAGTCAAAAGAAATTTAGTGTAAACAAAGAAGGTGCTATTCGATTTGGATTAGCAGCGATTAAAGGAGTAGGGGACACCGCTGCCGCTGAAATCATAAAAGAGCGAAAAGAAAATGGAACGTATTCAAGCGTGTTTGAAATTTGCAAAAGAGCAAATCAACGTACTGTAAACAAAAAGTCGCTGGAGAACTTAGCAATAGCAGGTGCATTTGATGAATTTGGAGTGAATCGATCGAGCTATGTAACGGATGTTGGCCAAGGAACAGGATTAAGCCTAGCTATTAAGTTTGGAAATCAGGTTCAGAACGATGAATTAAATAATCAAGCCTCGTTGTTTGGTGCCGCAGGCAGTCTTGAAATTAAAGAACCTGAACTTCCTCAAATTGAGGATTGGTCTTTAATGGAAAAGCTTCAACGTGAAAAAGAATTGGTAGGGATTTATATCTCTGGTCATCCATTGAACAATTACAAATTTGAAATAGATCATTTTACGACTCATACGTTAACAGAAATTGAAGAGAAAAACTTAGAGTTAAAGGGGAGTCAAATTCATTTGGCAGGATTAATCACCACCGTGCGTGATGCAGTGTCTAAGAATGGAAAACCATTTTGCATTTTTACATTAGAAGACTTCTCGGGAACGAGAGAATTTGCTCTTTTTGGTGAGAAATACACTTCATACAAAGGTTGGATTGAATTAAACGCTCAAATCTTTATTTCTGCTACAGGAGAAGAAAGCTATCGAGATCCATCGAAGCTAGACCTCAACATCACCAACATGTCTTTCCTTCAAGATGCAGTAGAAAACCAACTTAGAAAGGTAACCTTAAGCATACATCCGGAAGAGTTAAATGAAGACCTTATGGCTTCTATCTTTGATTTGGTGGATGAACGTGGGAAGGTTGGGTTATGCTTTAAAATTAAGGATGGAGATAAGTCTGTAAATGCTACTTCAACACGCTACAAGTTGCAAATGGATGAAATAACAAAACAGAAATTGGAAGATTTAAACTTGGATTTCAGGTTTAATTAGTGTCTTCATACCGTAGACCCAAGCTTACTTTTTCAGAGTAATCAACTGGCACATCAAATGACATCCGCAAAACTTCAATGGTAACAAATCCCTTGTAGTGCACTTCCATTTTCTTATTTAAAAAAGTCTTCAAGGCATTTCTTAAAAAACCTTTGTTTTCTTCTCTCAACTTTTTAGGATTAAACTGAAAACTAACAGGAACTTTAAAGTCGCTTGCTTTAGGAACTGCTATAGAATGATTTTGATTTATTTCGGTAACCTCTACATCGTTGATAAATATTTTCATCTCTGTTTTAGTTAACATTCCAGTGATATTATTTGGGTTGTGATAAACCGCTTTGCCTTCTAAAACTACTTTGTCGGCACTTGCACTTACTACCTTCAATTCCTCTAAAGTTTCGAACGAAGGAGAACTTGGTCCACTACATCCAGTGGTAAGTCCAAATAGAAGAATGGTGAAGGTGATTAACTTGAAATAGTGCATTTGTGAAATTATTTACTAAATTTATCGCAAACTTATTACAATCTAAATAATATGGAATCGGCTTTCAAAAAAATATTATTGGCGTTTGATAACAGTGAGGCGTCAAGAGTGGCATTACAAAAGGCATGTGATATCGCATCAAAATTCGAATCAGAAATTACAGCATTATTTGTCTCATCGGGGAATAAAGATGAGGGATTTGCAGATTCAAAAAAATTCTTAGAGGATTTCTCTTCATCCAAAGGAATAGAATTGGACATTATTGAGAAATCAGGTAAAGTGTACAACGAGGTTATTAAATTGGAAAAAGAAGGTGATTATTCATTAATTCTTGTTGGTTCACACGGTAAGAAAGGTTGGCAACCCTTTTGGATGGGAAGTAATGCATTTAAAGTGATAAGTAGTTCTACATGTCCAGTAATTTGCTCTCAAGAATCAGCATCAGATCTAAGTTTTGATAATATTCTACTGCCTCTTGCAGATTCTTCTCAAACACGACAGAAAATATCCTATTGTGTAAAGTTGGCTCAAGCATTTGGAGCAACAGTGCACATATTAGGAGTTTCGAAAAGTAAATCAAAAGATACCGTAAAAAGTGTAGACGCTTATGTAAGACAAGCAGAGCGTTATTTAGCAGAAAGAGGTGTTAAATACACTGTAAATACAAAATATGGGATTAATGTTCCAGATACATGTATTGAATATGGAGCATCGGTAAATGCAGGATTAATGCTCATTATGACTGAGACTGAAAGTTCTGGAATATTTATGGATTCCTATTCACAACAATTGGTGAATAATAGTCCAATTCCTGTAATGGCGGTTCATTCTCGAGATACTCGCTTAACGGGAGCTGCAGGATATTAAAGTCCTTTATTTTTTATAACGGTACCCGCAGCAGGTTGTGCTGTTGGCATAATAATCAATTCGTTGATATTTACATGGCGAGGTCTGCTCACCACATACCAAATTGCGTCTGCAATATCTTGAGCCATTAAATTTTCAAATCCTTCGTAAACATTCTTTGCTTTTTCTTCGTCACCATCCAATCTTACGATTGAGAATTCTGTTTCAACTGCACCTGGGTTAACACTCGAAACTTTGATACCTGCTTCAGCTAATTCGCGACGCATTGCTTTATTCAATGCATCAACCATGTGTTTGGTTCCACAATACACATTGCCATTTGGATATACCTCTTTACCGGCAATTGAGCCTATATTTACAATATGTCCTTTTGTTTTCTTCAGCAGTGGAATCATCGCTTTTGTTACGTAAAGTAGACCTTTTACATTGGTGTCAATCATACGATTCCAATTGTCGATATCTCCATCTTCAATTCCTTCCAAACCAGCCGCTAAACCAGCATTGTTAACCAATACATCAATGTTTTGCCAGTTTTCAGGAAGTTGATTAAAGAATGCTATAACTGCATCGTTATCTCGAACGTCTGCATGCATTAAATAAGTAGAGCAATTGTATTTTGCTTCAAGCTCTTTGGCTTGTTTTTCCAAACGGTCATTTCTTCTTCCGTTTAAAATAATTCGATAGTTATTCTCTGCAAATAAATGAGCAGTAGCTTCACCTATTCCAGAAGTTGTTCCGGTAATTAAAACTGTTTTTTGAGACATAAGAGATTAATTATTTGCGTTACCTTTTAGCATTTCTAATATTTGTTCATCGTTCATGTCTAGCATGCCTGAACTAAGAATTTTCTTCACTTCTGCTGCCTTTGGATCCTCAGGATACGCAGCGAGAAATTGATTGTAGTAATTTGTTGCAATCGTTTTATTGTTGAGGAAATCCCAACCAATGAATCCCGCTCGATACATCAAGTCACCTCGCTTTTCATATTCAGGAAACTTTGCTATTGCAGAATCAAGATTCATTAATGCTTTATTGTATTGTGCAGTTGCGGTGTATGCCAATGCTATACGCTCATAATCTGTTGGTGTAGATTCTGAATTGGATATTTTGTCTGCGTATAAACCAATAATATCTTGCCATTGTGCACTCGTAGGAAGCATTTTGTCAAGTGTTTCTGAAACAAGTTCATCTGCTTGTTTGTATTTACCTTCTTTCGCTTGTATTTGAGCTAAGTTTAAAGCTGCATTTCTAAAACGCTCAGTGCTGTCGTCTCTCGAAATGTATTCAAAAAGCATAGACTTACTCTCATCATAATTATTCTCGTAGAAATAATATTGTGCTGCTGCATATAAATAGTCATTAGCCAACGAATCATTGTATTTCATTCCATATTTACCATGCAACGAAGCAAGTTCTTTCAATCCATTTTCTGTACCGCGTTTTTCTGATTGTTCTAAGCTTGTTATGGCTTTCAATAATTTCTCTTGATTATTCATACAAGAAAAAAGTGAGATGCTTATGAGAACTAGTAAGAATGTCTTTTTCATTTTTAATATTGATTGGTTCGCAAAAGTACTAAGGTGCAAGCATTTAATACTTCTATATTTTGTAATCGAGCTAATTTTTCTAATTCTGGATTTTCTGTTCCTGGATTGCAGATAATTCGTTTTGGTTTTAGTTCAACCATTTTTTGCAGGTACTGTTCTTGAAGTCTTGGGTTGATGTATAACGTAATGGTATCAATTTCTTCCTTTGCTGGCCATTCT
>JABDQY010000016.1 GCA_013042025.1 Bacteroidia bacterium | reverse complement strand
AACTCATGCTGTACTTGCTGTAGAAGTCAAAGATTTCATTTACAGCTTCATCTGGCGTATCTACAATCTTAAATAAGTATAGATCTTCCGGACTGATATTATTCTCTTGTTTTAGCATTACTTCCTTAATCCAATCAAGTAAACCGCTCCAAAATGTAGATCCCACTAATATTATTGGAAATTTAGCTGTTTTTTGAGTTTGTACCAATGTAAGTGCTTCGAACAATTCGTCTAATGTTCCAAAACCACCTGGCAATACAATAAAACCTTGAGCATATTTCATGAACATAACCTTACGAACAAAAAAGAAGTTAAAGTTTATATCCTTATCATCATCAATAAATGGGTTTGATGATTGCTCAAAAGGAAGATCGATATTTAAGCCTACAGAAGCTCCTTTTTCTTGGCTAGCTCCTTTATTCCCAGCTTCCATGATTCCTGGGCCACCTCCAGTAATAACTCCTAAGCCTGCTGCTGCAAGTTTATTGCCAATTTCAACTGCCATTTCATAGTATTCTGTTCCTGGTTTAGTTCTAGCAGATCCAAATATAGAAACACAAGGTCCTATTTTAGATAAGGTATCATATCCATCTACGAATTCTGCCATTACTTTAAAAATGTTCCAGCTATCGGAACTTTTTATTTCCGGCCATTCTTTATTCTCAAATGCTTTCTTTATCCGTTGTTGGTTTTTTTCTGTCATGTATATTTATTATTTCTTTCTTAAAAAGTATGCTATCTAGCCAAAGAAGTGCGAATGTAATCAAGCCGTTTACAATGATCACTTCAAATCCTGGTTTAAATCCTTCAACCCACTCTGGTAACTTGAAATAGTACAGTGCTGTGACAATTATGGAAAGCAAGGTTATTACAAGAACATGCTTGTCCAAGAAGTACCGCTTTGTAAGTATACCAAATGCAAATAAACCCAGCAGAGGTCCATATGTAAAACCTGCAGCTTTAAACAAATTGCTTATTACAGAATCGTTGTTAACTTCATTAAATATTAAAATGGTGAAGAAAAGGATTACTGCAAATGAAATATGCACCCATCTCCTTGTTTTGGTGTTTGTAGGTTTGTTTCTTTCAAATCCAAGAAAATCAACACAAAAACTGGTGGTGAGTGCAGTTAGTGCACTATCAGCACTGGAATATGCAGCGGCCACCAATCCAATTATAAAGAATACACCTACAAGAGGGCTTGCATTTTGAAGGGCGACAGCACCAAATAATTCATCTGATTTTTCTATGCCGACAATTCCTTTTATGTCAACATACTGATAGAGTAAGGCTCCTAAGCTTAGAAACACAATATTCACTACCAAGAACAAAGCCATTTGAGCATAGATGTTTCGTTGTGCACCTTTTACATTGCTAATGCTTAAGTTTTTCTGCATCATGTCTTGATCCAGTCCTGTCATGGCTAAAGCAATAAATGCCCCACCTAAAAATTGTTTCCAAAATACATTGTTGCCATTTCCTTTGAAATGGAATACTTGGGTATTAGGATCATTTTTCAAATTGGTAAATGTCTCTGCCCATGTCCAATCTAAATCTTTCACAATAAACAATATTGTTAATGTAACTGCAGCAAGCAGGAAGAACGTTTGTAACGCATCCGTATAAACCACTGTTTTTATACCGTTTTTAGCTGTATATGTAAATATCAGCAATATCGTAAGAGCAACAGTTGCCCAATAGGGCCATCCAAAAGGTTCAAATATGGCAAGGTGCAATACACTTGCTACGAGAAATAAGCGAAAAGAAGCTCCAATAATACGTGAGATTAAAAAGTATCCTGCTCCAGTTTTATACGTTAAATGACCAAAACGTTGTTCCAAATAGGTATAGATAGACGTTAGGTTCATTTTGTAATAGAGTGGGAGTAATACCAATGCTATTACAATGTATCCCAGCATGTACCCAAGTACGGTTTGCATGTACCCAAAATGAGTTGAAGCTACCCATCCTGGAACAGATAGGAACGTAACTCCGGATAGTGAGGCACCTATCATACCAAAAGCTACAACATACCATGGAGATTTCTTATTGCCCGTATAAAAAGAGGTGCTGTCTGAATTCCTAGATGTAAGCCAAGATATTAAGATCAGCAATCCAAAATAGCATACAAGAATAAAAAGAGTTTGAAGCGGAGTCATTATTCGGAAACTTGAAGTTTTTGCCCAATCTTAATGGTAATCGTTTCTAGGTTGTTCCACTCTTTCAATTGATCTTCTGTTACGTTGTATCTTTTACAAATATTGTAGAGCGTATCTCCTTTTACAACAACATGATTTACAGGTCCATTAACAACAATTTCTTCTTTTATTTCTTCGATTTCTTTTTCAGTTTTAGGTGTTTCAATCTCAACCTCTTTTGGTTCTCTTGGTGTATTTGCATTATTTTTTTCTGCAGCTTCTAGTGTCAAGTAGATTTTTTGACCAATACTCATTGCAGATGGATCGAGATGTGTATTCCATTTTAATAAGTCTTCTTCAAAAACATGATATTTTTCTGCAATACGATAGATGTTATCTCCTTTTGCTACAATATGAAATTCTGGTACTACAACATTTTCTTTGTTAAGCACTCCAGGGTTTTTAAAATCAATTGATTTTGTATCAATTTTCTTGTCATGAGGATTTACAAATTCTTCTTTGGGTTCTTCCCATTTTGGCTTTGGTGTTGCAGTTTTCACCTTATCATCAGATGATCGTTTCCGTTGCATGTAAAGCACTTCACCTTTTTGAGGTTCTGTCCCAAATTCCATCCGATTTTTTTTGTATAACTGTTTTAATTTGATGCCATACTTCTGCGAGATTACATGCATTGTTTCTCCTTCTGAAATGGTATGTTTTTCAACTGATCCTCGTCTTCTTTTCGGTTTTAAGTAAATAATATCTCCCGATTTCACTTCTGAACCCGATGGTAAATCATTCCATTTCCGAATATGGCGATCTTTAACATAGTTAGAACTTGCAATAGATTGAACTGTTTCTCCTTCTTGTACCGTTTTTACAGGCACTCCGTTAATTGCTTGTCCTGGTATTAAGGTAGGAAGACCTGTTCCAGGTAAAGAAGCAACATCGTATTTATACAATTCGTAACGTTCTATTAAGCTAATAAGAATTTTTCCGTATTGAGGATTAGTAGCATATCCTGCTTTTCGTAATCCATGACACCATCCTTTGTAGTTGGTACTTTCTAATTCAAAAAGAGGATGATATCTCCAGTTTTTTCTTAAAAAATCTGAGTGATCTTGATACGATTCCAAAACACTTTCATAGGCTCTAAAGCATTCGTCAGGAGCATCATCATCTGCATAAATCACATTTCCAGTCCAGCTTCCTT
>JABDQY010000111.1 GCA_013042025.1 Bacteroidia bacterium | reverse complement strand
GAGCGGCACCATTAAAAAATGCAGCAGCAATCATCAAACCAAAAAGAGTTAAAAAAGTGGTATAAACGGTAATGGAATGAGGGGCATTGATGTTAGCATTCCCAATGGTATCAAAAAATACAATCCCGCTTGATGTAATCCCAAAGGTTAATAGTGTTATTAACCCTAAAAAGATGTATACCATCGGCTGTTTTAGGGAATACTTTAGTTCTAAAAGTAAAAAGTTTTTTAACATAAGGATGCTATTAAACAATTACGTTTGAAGTGTTTATTTTGGAAAAGAAAACATCTTCCAAGCTTGGATATACGGGCTCAAATCCGTTTCCAGGATTGGTTTCGCTAAAGACATGTATCAACGGTTTTCCTCCAACCATTTTGTTGGAAATAATGGAGTATTGTTCCGCGTGGTCTTCAAGCTCTTCACGAGCAATTATTTTTTTAAACACGTTTCCATCTAATTCATCCAAAGCATTTTGGGGAGTTCCCTGGTATACGATTTCACCTAAATTCATCACAGCCATTTTGGTACATAGCTCTCGCACATCATCCACAATATGGGTAGATAGAATTACGATAACCTCTTTTCCTACTTCAGCTAAAAGATTATAAAATCGATTTCTTTCACTGGGGTCTAGTCCTGCAGTTGGTTCATCCACAATGATTAATTTAGGATTACCAATTAACGCTTGAGCAATTCCAACACGCTGTTTCATTCCTCCAGAAAAGCTCTTTACATTCTTTTTTCTTTTTTTATAGAGATTTACTTTGTCTAACAAGTAATCTACTAATTGCTTTCTTTCTTTGGCGTTGGTTATGCCTTTTAGAATGGCCATGTGGTCCAAAAGTTGTTCGGCAGTTATTCTAGGATAAACTCCAAATTCTTGAGGCAGATAGCCTAAAACTTTCCTTAAGTCTTGCGGATTATTTAATATATCAATGTCATTTAAGTAGGCACTGCCGCTATCAGCTTCTTGTAAAGTAGCCAATGTTCTCATTAAGGAAGATTTCCCCGCACCGTTTGGACCTAATAAACCAAACATTCCATTTTCAATTTCGATTGAAACATTGTTGAGTGCTTTTACTCCGTTTGGGTAAGTTTTTGATAAATTTTTTATTATTAATTTATTCATGTTTGATACTTTGAAAAAATCGTTTGAAGTGTTTCTCGGTTATGATAAAATTGTGCCTAACAATTGGGTATGAGGAACTTTGTTACTCATGTACCACAAATGTCTTCATCCAAAATTAGTGCTAGAACTTAGGAATTCCAAAGGACTAGGTGTGTTACTTATGTGGGAGTTTGATATGTGTGTATATTTCAGGGGTCATACTACTATTATGCCCTAATTGTACTTGTATTGATCGCAGATTAATTCACCTTTCATACAAGCGAGTGGCATACCTATGTTTCAAGGTGTGTACTGTTGCTGTTTTTCACATCTCTTTTTATCTTTCTGAGAGAACCCAAATATCCTCCAATTAAACCGCTTATTAACACAAGAACTCCTGATGTAAGTAGAATGATTATATCAAGCTTAACATCATTTCCGCCAATCAAATTCCAAGAAAATAGCGACCCAAGAATTAACATCGGAGCAGATAGTAATATACTCCATAGGAACCAAGATTTCTTTTTATACAATGTCAATTGATAACAAGCTATGTATCCAATTATAGCAAACGCAATTTCCAATACTATTGCAGCTTTTTGTTCTCTAGCAAACAAGCAAATGAATAAAACAAAACTAGATAATAATCCTAATGCTACCATTAGTATTCCTAGAAATGATAGGAGTATTTCTCTGATATATTGGGTTTTCTTTGCTATGCTCATTTTTAGAACTAGGACGTTTTTAATATTTAAGAGAACGACTTCAAGTATGATATCGCTGCTTCAATTTGTATGAAATGAGTTCATAGTCCATTCACAAGTTTAAAGAAAATCTAGAACATTCAAAAATGCTCTGGTGAATAGCAATTAATAATTGTGTATGCACAACTAAGTTGCATATACCACAAATGTCTTCATCCAAAAAAATTAGTGCTAGAACCGAGGAATTCCAAAAGGACTAGGTGTGTTATTGATGAGGGTGCTTGACATCTAATACCTCACCTACGCTTTTCAGCATTGCACCATTCTTCAGCATCTTTAGCATCACTAAATGTTTTAACTACCCAATTTGTTTCCTTAAGACTGTCTCTATAAATTTTTATTAGTTCAAGTATCTTTTCATTGTCAGTAACTAGGGCAACTTTTATGTTCTTATTCCAAATGCTGGAAGTCTTATCTAAGGTGCCTAGAATTTTGGCTTGATTTTCGTCGAGATCAACGTTTTGGACCATGGTAAAATCGATTACTTGAAATTTCATATTATCGAACCGCAAATCCCCATAAATGATATTATTCCCTTCCATTAAATCCGAAAAAAGAAGTGTTCCTTCGAAAGTTGAAAAAGTATTTGACCCTATCCATTCAATTTTATAACCCAATTCTCAATTTTGAAAGTTGTAAGATACAAAATTTTGAATTGGTGTTTACTACTTTTTAGTTAGAAGAACTAAAAAAGTAACCAATAAAAAGGGGATTAACTCACCAAAGTTCCAACCTGGTTTCCTTGCAATAAGTCGATTAGGTTTCCTTCCTTGTTCATGTCAAAAACAATTATTGGGAGTTTGTTTTCTTGACACAATGTGAAAGCAGTCATGTCCATTACTTTGAGGTTACGTTTTATAACATCCGTGAAACTTATTTCATCGTATCGTGTTGCGTTGCTATCTTTTTCAGGATCTGCTGAATAGATGCCATCTACTCGTGTTCCTTTTAAAATTACATCTGCTTCTATTTCTACCGCTCTTAAACTTGCAGCAGTATCTGTTGTAAAGTATGGATTTCCTGTTCCAGCCCCAAATATTACAACCCTTCCTTTTTGTAAGTGACGAATTGCCTTTCTTCGGATAAACGGTTCTGCTACTTGCTCCATTTTAATAGCACTTAGCAATCGGGTGTAAACTCCTTCGTTTTCTAAGGCTCCTTGTAACGCCATTGCGTTAATAACGGTAGCTAACATGCCCATGTAGTCGGCATTTGCTCTGTCTTTCATGCCACCTTCAACTCCGCTTACGCCTCTAAAAATGTTACCACCACCAATTACAATGGCTACTTCTATTCCTAGGTCAGCAACAGCTTTAATTTCTTTGGCATATTTAGCCAGCACTGAGCTGTCAATTCCAAATTCTTTGTCTCCGAGCAAAGCTTCGCCACTAAGCTTAAGCAGTATTCTTTTATATTTCATAGGTTGGGAAGTGGTTTGAATGAATGGTTGAGCTTCGTTTTGCTTAGAATTATCAGTGTTGATATGCAAGTTGCTCATTCAAGGAACAAAATTAGTCCGTTTTGGGATTATTGGAAATAAAAAAAGGCAAACCTTTCGATTTGCCTTTAACTTGAATATTGTATTTGCTTATGCTCCGATTTGGAAACGTGTGAATGATTTCACTTTAAGATCTGGATTAACAGACTTCAAAAAGTCTGCAACAGTCATAGATCCATCTTTTACAAAAGCTTGGTGAACCAATGTGTTGTCTTTGAAGAAACGCTTAAGTTTACCTTCAGCAATTTTTTCAATGATTTGCTCAGGCTTACCTTCTTGACGAGCGATGTCTCTACCAATTTCCATTTCCTTCGCTTTCACTTCATCAGAAACTGCAGTTTCGTCTACAGCAATAGGATTCATTGCAGCAATTTGCATTGCAACATCTTTCCCTGCGTTAATTGAAGCGTCATCAGCAGTTGTTAAAGCAACCAAAACGCCAATTCTATTTGCACCGTGGTTGTATGCCGCAACTCCTTCAGAACTAACTAAAGCGTAATTTGATACGTCAACTTTCTCACCAATAACAGCAGTTCTATCAACTAGAATTTCTGCTAACGTTTTACCTTCAAATGAAGAAGCAAGTAAAGCATCTTTATCTGCAGGTTTAGTTTCTAGTGCAAAGCTTGCAATTTGATTTGCAAATGCATTAAAGTCATCATTTTTAGCAACAAAGTCAGTTTCGCAGTTTACTTCAACAACAATTCCATACGAATTATCGCTAGAAGCCAATGCGATTGCAAGTCCTTCACCTGCATCTCTGTCTGCTCTTTTAGCTGCTTTAGCCGCACCTTTTTTTCTTAGGATGTCAACTGCTCCATCCATGTCACCGTCTGATTCTTGCAATGCTTTTTTGCAATCCATCATACCAGCACCAGTCATTTTTCTAAGTTGATTTACTACAGAAGCTGTAATAGTTGTCATGATTCTCTTAAAATAAAATGTTTATAATCTAAATGATTTAGAAAGCTTAAGCTTGAGGCTCTGCTTGCTCTGCAGCAGCTGCATCTTGAGCTTCTTTTTCTTTTTTCGCTTGTTCTTTTGCTTTGTTTCTTTCTGCTAATCCTTCTGCAATTGCATCTGCAACTTCTCTTGTAAGAATTTCGATTGATTTTGCAGAGTCATCGTTTCCAGGAATTGGGAAATCAACTTTCGTTGGATCGGAATTCGTATCTACGATAGCAAAAATTGGAATATTAAGCTTTTGAGCTTCTTTCACTGCAATATGCTCTCTTCTAATATCGATGATAAATAAAGCAGCTGGAAGTCTATTTAATTCTTCAATAC
>JABDQY010000320.1 GCA_013042025.1 Bacteroidia bacterium | reverse complement strand
GAAACATTGAGTATTCGTTGTTAGCGACCTAAACTTCTACAACAATTAGTAAATTAGGTTCAAAAACAACGTTGTGCCATGTACGAGCTGTACAGAATAGTACGATTTTTTTAAATGTTTTGTATTTCCACCAACCAAGTTTTCGAATGAATTCTTTTAATGGGTTAGTATTTCGAAGAAGCCCACCAAAAACGGAAGTATTTGGGAATCCAACACTGCTCATTACTTGTAAAGCAGAGCTTTTGTTTAGAAACACTTCATGGCTGATATCACCATAGGCATAGATGCTCGTTTGAGGTGCATCCATATTTGGTGTTCTAAAAATTGCTTTTCCACCTGGGTTTAAATGTTTCTTCACTTCCACTAAAAAGGTAATTAATTCATCTTTTGTAAAATGCTCTATGATGTCCAACCCTACAATAACATCTGCTTTTTCTCCTTTAGCGAAATAGTCCTCAATACTACTTTCATAAACAGTATCTAGACCAAGCTGATTGGCAACTTTTACCTGTTCTTTACTAATATCATAACCTGTTACATTGGTGTAGCCTGCATCCAGAGCAGGTTTCACAAACGTTCCAAATCCGCAACCTAAGTCTACAATTTTAGCATTCTTATTCGAAGGTAAAAGACCTATTAGCTCCGCTCCGTTGTGCGAAGCTTGTTCTGCTAACATCTTGGAATGATCTAGTTCAAGTTTATTCACTTGATTAGAGAAGTAATTATTGTAGATAGTATCTCTATACTTTAGCATTTACGCCCGCAAACTTATACTATTTTTGCCTAATGCTTAAGCCTTATATGCATAAGAATCTAATTGAAGCTGGTTGCGATGAAGCAGGTAGAGGATGTCTGGTTGGTCGAGTATATGCTGCTGCTGTAGTTTTGCCTAAAGGTGTTCGTTTGCCTTTGCTTAATGATTCTAAAAAATTGAATGAGGCTACTCGCGATAAGTTAAGGTTGCAAATTGAAAAGAAGGCTGTTTCATGGGCCGTGGCGTGGTGCGATGAGAAGGAAATTGATAAAATCAATATTCTCAATGCCAGCATTTTAGCAATGCAAAAGGCAGTAAAACAATTGAACATTTCTCCAGAACATTTGTTGATAGATGGAAACAGATTTAAACCATTTGACAGTTATAAGTACACAACGGTGATACAAGGAGATGGCATATATAAGAGCATTGCTGCAGCAAGCATTTTGGCTAAAACTCATCGTGATGAGTATATGAAAGAGATGGCAATAAGTTATCCTGAATATGGTTTTGATCAGCATAAGGGGTATGCCACAAAAAAACACAGAGATGCCATTGCTAAATTTGGTGCACTCGATTTACATCGGAAATCCTTTACTTTGAAATCCAAGCAAATAAAATTACTATGAGACTAGTTTTAATACTTCTAATTGGGTTAAGTACACAAGGGTTTGCTCAAACATTTCATTATTTCCGTGTAAATATGGGTCCGAAGTTGGAGTATTTTCAAGTACAAAATGCTGCTAACTTAGAAATGCTTGCTCACATAGATGTTGGAGCAGGTGTTTATATAGGTAAGCGTTTCAATGAGAAATTTTCTGCTGAAGTAGGCATTGTAAAGAATGATTATACAGCACGTTTTGAAATAAATACCAAAAATCCGGAGGGTAAAGAGTTGAGTTTGTTCGGGCAAAGTTTGTATCCAACGTATAGTTCGTATCAGATTGCAGTTTTAGGTCAATATCGAGTGCCTATAAACGAGAAATGGATTGTATATAGCAATGTTGGATTTCATGCATTCTTAACAAAAAACTTGAGTAGAGAAGGAATATTAACAGAAAACGAAATTATATATGCGAATAATGGGGATGAAGTGGATAACATGGAGTTGATCTATTTTTCAAATGACTTTGAAGGAGGCAACCTAATTTTTAGAGCGGATTTGGGTGTTTACAGAAATATAACAGATAATCTTGCTATAGACATGAGCATTTCAGGAAGGGCTGCAAGCCAAAGTATTAGTGAGTTTACAGTAGAATATAAATCCAATTTAGGAGCAAGTGCTAAGAACATTTTGATATCCAATCATGCCGCATCTTGGGGTTTGAATCTGGGTATTAAATACAGGATTAACA
>JABDQY010000318.1 GCA_013042025.1 Bacteroidia bacterium | reverse complement strand
AACTGATTTTGGAGTGACATTGCGTTATACTATGCAATAGCAAAAAGGCCCACCACAAGTGGTTAGACCACTTTGTCGGGGTAAGTGGATGGGCTTCGCCTTTCCAGAATGGGAGGTAACAATGTGGTCTATAATGCTACGCATTTAGTGTCCTTTTTCATTATTGAATTTGAGCAAGCTCATTCAATAATAAAAAAAAGTCCACCCACTAGTAGATAGACCTTTTGTCGGGGTAAGTGGATTACCTCCTTTCAGTCGGTTTTCCAGAGGTGGGGGTTACAAAACAGAGTCTTAACGCTACGCGTTTTGTCCATTTTAAATATTTCAGGCTTTAAGCAAGCTTAGCCTTTCATATTAAAAAAGTCCATCACAAAAGTGACAGACTCTTCTTTGTCGGGGTAAGTGGATTCGAACCACCGATCTCTGGTCCCCCAGACCAGCACTTTAACCGGACTAAGCTACACCCCGAAGCTATGGACAAATTTATTCACTTTTTTCAATAGACTGCATGACAATAAACGATTTTTGAGTTAAACATTGAAATGAAAAATAACATATAATTAATTGCATTGGGAATTCTATGTATTGCATTTTTAACTCATGCTCATAGCCTTCAACTAAAGGCAACTGGAATTGAATGTTTCTTATTTTTCACTTTAAGGAAAAAAGGTTTTTTGGTAGCGTAAGCTTACATTTGGAAAAACGTATTTTTAATCATGATTGAAACTCAGACACTAAAATTCCTAAAGGACATAGAATCTCACAATAATCGAGAGTGGTTTGAAAAACACAAAAGTGATTACACTTTGGCTCAAGAGAACATTAAAGCTTTAATGGTAGAATTGGAAGATGGATTGAACCGATCAGATAGCATTGAGAGTAAGAAGATATTCCGAATTTACCGCGATGTTCGATTTTCTAAAGATAAGACCCCTTATAAAAATTATTTCAGTGGTTATTTCAAAAGGCTAGGTGCTGAAAGAAGAGGGAGTTACTACTTTAGTATACAGCCAAATAATACTGTAATTGGGGGAGGTTTTTATGGCCCGAACAAGGAAGATCTGTTTCGAATTCGGAAAGAGTTCGAGGCAGATGGTGAAACCATAAAAGGTATTGTGAATGATGCCAACTTCATTAAAACATTTGGAACATTACAAGGTAATGGCGTTGCTACAGCACCAAAAGGATTTGACAAAACACATCCGAACATTCACTTCATAAGAAAGAAACAGTTTTATGCATTTCGTCAATTTACGGATAAGGAAGTGTTGTCCAAAGACTTTCCTAAAATAGCCATAGAAACTTTTATAGCTATTCGGCCCTTCTTTGATTATATGAGCGATGTATTAACTACGAATTTGAATGGTGAAAGCATTTTGAAATGAACGAACCATTACCTTAAACCTTTTAGAAAATTAAATCACTTACTTTGAAGTATGAGTTTATTGAATTGGCTAAAGAATAAGAACACTTCGGAAAAGAATGATCAACTAATTGCTGATGCTGGTTTATGTCCGAATTGTTGGGGGCAACAGTCTTATGATGGAAAATTTGTAAGAGCGGTTAAAGACAAGCAAATAGATATTAATAATCATGATAGTACTGCAACACGGGCATTCATACAAGACTTTGTTAAAACACATTTGGAACCAATAACACTGCAAAATAATGATGTATTTGATCAGTGCCCAACGTGCAAGGTTAAGTATGCTTCTTCCAAAAAAATATGAAATAATGATTGGATGCGAGGTTCTAGTTACAATGTAACACCAAGCTTCATCATCCAATTAAATCCAGCCATAGGGTAGAGGTAGTTGAAGTCTTCTCTATTCCCTGCAATTACTCCACTAAATGTATATCCATTTGGTGCATAAAATTGATTTAGGATATTATTTAAGTAAAATCCAACGGACAGATTTTTAATCCCTTTAATTCCAGCGTTGTTATAATTTACACTTGCATCTAGGATTGTGAATGCATCCAATTTTCTATTTTGGTTTTCCGTGTTGTCTAAAAACTGTTGACCAACATGTTTGCCTTGCATGTTGAATGTAAAATAGGAGTTGGCCTTATAACTCAACATCAATGCGGCGATGGTATTCGGTGAGTATGAAATACTAGTGTTGTTGTATTGATTTGAAAATGTTTGGTATGCCCCATCCCATTCGCCAATACTTTCAGTGAAACGTGTTATTCTATTATCTGAGAATGTTGCATTTCCCCCAACTTGTAACTTTTTTGTAACTGGATATTGAAATACTAGCTCAATTCCTCGTCTGTAGCTTTCATCAACATTAGTTCTAATTACTTCACCAACGTCATTAACTGCTCCTGTTAACACCAATTGGTTTTTGTATTCCATAGCATAGAGATTTAATCCAAATTGAATTCTATCTTTTGCAAATCGATAGCCTAGTTCAACATTGCTTAACTTTTCGTGTTCAGGCCATTCGCTTGGCTTGTTGTTTCTAAAATCATCTCGCACAGGTTCTCGATTTCCCTGTGCCCAGACGCCATAAAATGTGCTGTTTTTAATTAGATATGTTAGTCCCATTTTCGGATTGAAAAACAAGAAATTCACTTCTTGAGGACTGTAGTTTAACGAACTATCTAAACCTTCAAAACTATAGTTTATACCTCTGATTTGTAAGTCTATATAAGGAATTAAGTTATTCCAATTGTAGCTTTTCTTCACATAGAAATTTGCATCAGTTTTTGTAGCATCATTGTTATAATACTCTGCATTAAGTGCTTCATAAGTAGTGAACTCTGTAGCAATTGCTTCTCCGAAATGCTTTCCAGAGTACTGACTATATCCTCCTCCGATTGTTAAATCTATCTTGTTTTTGCGATAATTGGCACTGGCTATACCACCAATTAAGGTATTGTCTAGCCAACGTCTTCGTATAACATCTCCATAAGCACTAGTATCTCCATTGTTTTGAAGTGGTTCAATGCCGTAATCACTGAAATCTTCATTCGGCTTAAATTGCTCGAAGTAGCCTTTACCCGTCGTAATGTAAAATGCTGAGTTTATTTTCACTGAGCGTATAGGAGTATAGTCGTAAAAAAATTGATAATGATTTTGGTTGTAGTTATCTACTTCATTTTCATAGGTGTAAATGTTTGCCGTTTTGCGATTTGATGCATTGATGTTTGCTATTTTATCAGGAGAATCAAATGTGTACGTGTCCCATGAAGTATAAAAATCTAGCATGGTGTTATTCTGATTTATTTTAGGCTCTGGAATTCCAAGCCATGCCTGGTATGTTCTTTCTTTACCAAGGAGAATGTTTGTTTTGAATACAGATTTCTCCCAATACTTGGCAACAGATACGTTCAAAGACTTTAAATCAGAACTTGCACGGTCGATATATCCGTCACTGTGGATGAGACTACCCCGTAATTGATAAGCCCAATGCTTTTTTAGTCTTCCACTAGAGTAACTAAAAGTTGCTCTTGATGAATTGAAACTTCCTAATCCGAAACTAGCTGTAGTGGTTCGATCTTGAGGCATGTCGTTAGTTCTGATATTTACACTTGCACCAAATGCCGCTGCACCATTCGTACTCGTACCAACACCACGTTGAATTTGAACACTCTGAGTGCTGCTGGCTACGTCTGGCATATTTACCCAATACATTCCTTGACTTTCTGCATCGTTTATCGGAATACCATTTATGGTAACGTTTACACGAGTGGGGTCAATACCTCTTATTCTAATCCCGGTATAACCAATTCCATTTCCTGCATCACTACTAATAACTGTGCTAGGAGTCATGTTCAGAAGAAACGGAAAATCCTTGCTTTGATCCATTACTTGGATTTCTTTTTTGTCAAGGTTTGTAAATGTTGTAGGTGTTGAATTTTTTGCTCTGATTGTGGTAATAATTGCAGCATCAAGAAACTCCATGTCTGGTTCTAAGAATATCAATTCTGATCCTGCAGAAGTAATCTCAATCTCTTCAACTAATGTATTATATCCAATGTGCGATATCGCCATTGAATAATTCCCTTTTGTTACATTTTCAATTTTGAAGGAACCATTTGAGGTAGAGTAGGTAGAATATGTTTTGTCAGGACTCTTTATTCTGATATATGCAGATTCAATTGGTCCGCTTGTTTCAGCGTTTTTCAGTTGACCAGAAAAAGTAATTTGAGCTACTGCTAATTGTGTTGTGATAACAGCTAAGACTAAGATTATAATATTTTTCATTCCTGTTTAATTCATACAGGAGTTTGAGAGATACGGCAATAATTCAATTCCTACGGCAGCATTATCTGCATCAGGTTCTTTGGGTATCATCTCAGCAAATCGCTATAGCGAAAAGCACCCCTTTGTTGCGGCAAAGTTATTCCATATTTGGATTATTGATAAAACTTAGTTGGCTTTTCTAGAAAAGGTTATCTGACGAAGGTTTCTTCGTAGATTAAAAGTGCCAATACACTCCCAACAATTTATACATAAATTGCAATGAAATTCGAGACCTTTCCTAACTTCGTGCCTTCATAAAAAGAGCGGAATAAAGTCAATAGAATTATTATACAATTAAATTAATGTCAGCGAAAATTATATATACCAAAACAGACGAGGCACCTATGTTGGCCACGTTTTCTTTTCTTCCAATTGTACAAGCATTTACGGCTGCAGCGGGAGTAAAAGTTGAAACAAGAGACATTTCTTTGGCGGGAAGAATATTATCTCAATTCCCAGAGCTATTATCTCCCGAACAACGAGTTGGAGATCATCTTGCAGAATTAGGAGAATTGGCAAAAACTCCTGAGGCGAATATTATAAAACTACCCAATATCTCTGCATCGGTTCCACAACTTAAGGAAGCGATTAAAGAATTGCAAGACCAAGGGTATGCTATTCCTAATTATCCTGATAACCCATCTACTCCTGAGGAAAATGGCATTGCTGCTAAGTATAATAAAGTGAAAGGTAGTGCGGTAAATCCAGTGCTTCGTGAAGGAAATTCTGATAGACGTGCACCAAAAGCAGTAAAAAACTATGCTAAGAAAAATCCACATAGAATGGGTAAATGGAGTGCCGATAGTAAGACCAAGGTGAGCACAATGAATACCGGAGATTTTAGACATAATGAGAAGTCTTATACTGTTCCAAGTTCAACTACATTTACAATCCAACATTCAGATAGTCAAGGAAATAAAGCAGAGTTAAGAAGTTCAAGCCCATTACTTGAAGGTGAAGTTATTGATGCTACATTTATGAGTAAGAAGGCCTTAATCAACTTCTTAGAGCAAAGCATTCAAGAAACGAAACAAGAAGGGTCGTTGCTTTCTCTTCATATGAAAGCTACCATGATGAAGGTTTCGGATCCGATTATTTTTGGTCATGCTGTGCGTGTTTACTTCAACGATTTATATGAAAAACATGGAGCTACTTTCAAAGAATTAGGAGTTAATTTAAACAATGGTTTTGGAAACCTACTTGGGAAACTTAATGAGTTGCCTGCAGATAAGAAGGCAGAAATTGAAGCAGATATTGTTTCTGTAATGGAAGCTCAACCAAATCTAAGCATGGTAAATAGCGATAAAGGCATTACCAACTTACATGTTCCTAGTGATGTAATTATTGATGCAAGCATGCCTGCAATGATTAGAAACGGAGGTAGAGTGTGGGACAAAAATGGCGATGAAGGCGATACAAATGCAATTATTCCAGACAGTAGCTATGCAGCGGTATTTAGTGCTACTATAGATTTCTGTAAAGAGAATGGAGCGTTTGATCCAACTACTATGGGAACTGTTCCTAATGTAGGTTTAATGGCTCAAAAAGCTGAGGAATATGGAAGTCATGATAAAACATTTGAAATTGGTTCAGCTGGAACAGTTGAAGTGATAGATGAGAATGGGAAAGTGCTTCTTTCTCATAATGTTGAAGAGGGCGATATATGGAGAATGTGTCAAGTTAAAGATGCTCCAATTCAAGATTGGGTAAAGCTTGCAGTTACAAGAGCAAAAGCAATGGGTGTTCCTGCAATTTTTTGGTTAGATAAAGAAAGAGCTCATGATGCTCAATTGATAGAGAAAGTAAGAGTTTATTTAAAGGATCATGATACTTCAGGCTTAGATATTCAAATTATGAGCCCTAAAGAAGCTACTCAGTTTTCTTTGGAACGCATAAAAAAAGGTGAAGACACAATCTCAGTAACAGGAAATGTGCTTCGTGATTATCTTACGGATTTGTTTCCAATTCTTGAACTTGGGACAAGTGCAAAGATGTTATCGATTGTGCCATTAATGAATGGTGGTGGATTGTTTGAGACAGGTGCTGGAGGTTCGGCTCCAAAACACGTTCAACAATTTGTAGAAGAGAATTATTTACGTTGGGATAGTCTAGGAGAGTTTTTAGCTCTCGCTGTTTCTTTGGAACATCTAAGTGAGAAGTACAATAACCCAAAGGCAAAAACTATTGCTGAGGCGTTAGATGATGCTACAGAAAAGTTTCTTGAAAACGACAAATCTCCTGCTCGAAAAATTGGTATGATTGACAATAGAGGTTCTCATTTTTATCTGGCTATGTATTGGGCTGAAGCTTTAGCGAGTCAAAATAACGATGCGGATTTAAGAGCCAAGTTTGGTCCAATTGCAGAATTGTTAGGAAGCAATGAAACTCGTATAAATGAAGAGTTGATAAAAGTTCAAGGGAATAGTAACGAAATTGGTGGATATTATTTACCAGATGAAGAGAAAACTTCTCGTGCCATGCGTCCGAGCGTGACATTGAATCAGATTTTGTCGAATATTTAATTCGATACTTTCCAGATAACTTTTCCGCTTTTATCAAAATAACCGTATTGATTTTTATAAGAGTATTGAAAAACCTCTGAATTTCGATCATACTTTATATCTGTACATTCTGGAGCAATTAAATAGTTGCTATTTAAATCACAAACCCCAACTAAGTAGTTTTGAGCAACAATGGAAACACCATTAACAGGTTGTTTTACTTGGTCGTATTCTGGCAACACCCTATAAAATCCTTTGTTGTCAAGAAGACCGAATTTTGCGTTTTCTCGAACTAATGCATATCCATCCACAAAAGGTTCTGCCTCTTTAAATTGCTTCTGAAATGTATTCTGACCAAATCTGTTTACGAAAATATATCCATCCCTCTGCTTTAATAACAGCAAGCCATCTACAAACCCTCCTATAGCTCTACCTTCCAGTATAGCTAATGTATCTCGTTCTATCGATATAATGTAACACGTTTTACCTGATTGACTTGCACTAACACCATTTTCAAAGGGTTTTAAACCGCGATATTTAAAGGGTAGTACTTTCTTTCCTTTAGTATCAAACGCACCAAATTTTCCAGAGCGATAAAGTACGAGTAACCCATCGGAATAACCGTTTCTTGCTTTACCTCTAATGCTTTTTATTTTTTTACCTTGCTGGTTATAGACTGTCGTTTTAAGGTTGTTTGTAGCTACAAAAAAATTCTCTCTTTCATAAACTCTTTTGTATTTAACCGGAACGATTTTTTTACCCTGTGAGTTTAAAATACCCTTTCGAGATCCTTTCTTCACTTCTGCAAAACCATTTGTATTCATGGATGTTGCTCTTGTGTACTTAGGAGATATAACAAATTTGCCCTCTTGGTTAATATATCCATAATAATTTCGGTTACGAATTGTTTTGAATCGAACTAAGGCTACTCCATTGGAAAATGATTCTGCTTTTGAATATTTTGCAGGAAGTATAAAAACTCCATTTTCATCAGCATATCCATACTTCCCTCTTCTTTTTAAAGGCAGCAATCCCTCCGTACAATTACCCACTTTGCTATAGATGAAATCAGAATTTTGATTTAATGTAGTATCTACAATTGCATACTTGTACTGATAAGCAATTCCTGCAACTCCACTTGAGAATGAAGTTGTTTTCGCTTTTCCATCAAGTTCTTTTATAGTCCCATTTCTCGAGATTAAAACAGTTTTCCCATCAAAGTGTGCCCATGCAAAACCTTCGCTGAAATTATTCGCAAGACTGAATTGAGGTTGTGAAATGGTTTCACCCTTATCAGTAACATAACCATATCTGGGCTTATACACCTCAGTTAATAATAAGGAATCATTCGTATACTCCAGATATTCAATTTTTGAATAAAATGGATTTAGAATATAGTCTCCCTTTGTGTTTACTAAGCCGTATGTACTGTCTTTAGTCATTACAATTGCTCTGCCATTTACAAAGTTTTTAGCACCTCTATAGTCTCTTTTCTTAAAATCTGTTAATGGCATTATATAGCGGCCGTCCGGTCCTATATATGCCCAGTAACCTATGCCCTCCAAATAGTAGGTCTTTCTCCAGCGACTTAGTCCTGGCTGAAAACCAAAATCACGAGCAAAAGTTCTTACTTGAGAGATTGAAACAAAAACAGGTTTCGAGGTCAAAGCAAAAATTTGTGTCCCTACAAATATTTTGGCATATCCTTCATTAAACTCGCCGATATATTTTGATTGATATCTTAGCATTCGTCCATCTCTTTTTCGAACACTTGCGAAATAACCATTGTTAAGCATTACCCTAAATACACGCAGTTTGTCATTTCTCAGATTCGCAGTATCGATATACAGTGTATTTGAGGGTGTCATTTTTTTAAATCGTATTTCATCTACCAAGGCGTAAAGCTTTCGGGATGTCAAAGTGGTTCCCTTTCCCAATCGGAGTACTTTTTTTTGATAGAAAGTGCAAAGCACATAGTTGGTGCCCCCTATTTTTTTAATTTCATTGATTGATGGTTTTATAAAAACTTGGTTGTTCGAATCCTTTAATCCCCACAACCCCTTTTCGTTTTGATACCACAATGAACTAGGTGATTGATTTCTAACGACCCCCTCTTCTGCGGTCATTGTAACCTTGCCACCTAAGTTTAATGTTTTTGCATTGGTAAACTGTACAGAGTCAATTAGTTGAAAGTTTTGATTGAACTCATATAGAGATATTGTACTTCCATATTTACCTTTTATAATTCCATCTTCACCAATTGCTAAATAAGCATATTTACAAGGAAGTATTTCTCTTCCGTCCGAAGATATTATACCCCAACCATTTGATCGGACTTTGCATAATCCTGCACTATTGAAGGTAGATATAAATTGATATTTGTGTTCTGTAATTGCTTGTCCATTTGAATCGAAAAGTGCTTGGAGACCATTTTTATTTGCTATGAGGTTTGTAGAGTTGACTTGTGACCAAATGGATGTGTAATCTGGCTCAAGGAGCATTCTGTTTTGCTCAGTTGAGAATAGTCCCATTCCATTGATGCCAGCAATAGAAATGGAATTAGTATTAAACACATTATAATATCGAGCCAGAGAATCATATACTATAGCATTGTCAGCATTAATTAAGTACTCTTTTTTGTCTTGTGTTACGCTGAAATAGTTGTCGGTAAGGTATTGAATTCGATTATAATATCCCTTAAAAATCAATTCTCCATTCCGCTTATAAACAGATTGAGTGCCGTTCTCTTCTAGTCCAATTATAAAGTCAGAATTGAAGGAAATCTCTTTGTATTCTAGTGGCAAGATGGTCGTTCCATTTTTATCAAATACTCCTCTTTTGTCTGCTAAATGCAAAAGGTACAACGAGTCATGAGGTACAATCTTATTGAAATTTGCATCGATAAGTATTTCACCATTCATACTGCATATACCATAGAGTGTTGAATCTTGAAAGATAAATTGTTTGTTTTGCTCTAAGTACTTTATAGCTAAGTATTGGGGTGCATGATATTGCTTGTCGTTTTTAGTGTACCAACCCCACAGACCATTCTCAGAATAGATTATCACATCTTCGTTAATAGACGATACATTTTGAAAGCGTAGGTTTGTCTCAATGTCGCCATCTTTATTGATAAGTACACTTTCTCCATTTTTAATAGCCCATGTAAATTCACGCCCCTCGAATCCGAGACA
Source organism: Bacteroidia bacterium (assembly GCA_013042025.1). GTDB lineage: Bacteria > Bacteroidota > Bacteroidia > NS11-12g > UBA9320 > UBA9320. The sequence goes on along the minus strand of JABDQY010000318.1, from coordinate 12,346 downwards.
TTGGCTGTATTGTGGGGTAATTTTCCATTCCCCAAGTTGATTAATATACCCCCATAGTTGGTTCTGTTTTGCTGGGAGAAGAACATCGTTGCCTTGTCCAAACAAAGGAATTGTAACTATGATTAATATGATTTGGAATAAAAGTTTCAAGCACCAATTACAAGCTAGCCAAATATGATTTCAAATCAGTCGCATTTTGAATCTTTATTCCAGTTTCACGCATTCTGAATGTATACTCATCATCTTTAGTAAGTTTTGTATTTTGTAAACTTTCAAAATCATCTGCACGAAATTCATAGAGGTTGCCATCTTCATCGAAGGTGATAACAGTGTTGCGTTCTTTGGGGTTGAATGTAAATTTATAATATCCGCTTCTTGAATAAGGGATAGATATTTTCTTTTTCCCTTGAATAAGATATCCTTTTTTAAACACTTTCTTTAATGCTGGAATAAAGAACAATGCATTGAATTGCACTTTTTTTCGCACTTTGTAAAGTCGATCAAAATTGTATGTTCCAAAACTATTTAGAGCCATGCTTCGACTGAATTTTCCCATTTGGTCGATTTTAGCTTCTTCTTCTTTCTTCTGTTCTAAAGCTTTCTTATAACCAGTTAATTTTACCTTGAAAGCTGCTTGAGCCTTCTTCAAATTGCTTCCGAACATCACTGGTTGAACTCGAGTTTTAATCTTTTTCTTATTTGCACTACCGGTTAGTCTAAATATGGACTTCTCTTGGTCGATACACTCTAGATTTGGGTTTCGAATCGTTGTTGAAAATAAACTTTCAGATTCAGTATTTTTATCAGCTAATCGCCACATTACATTATCAAAGCTTTCAAATTCTGGATTGTTTCGTTTATCAACTGCAATTTCAAACACGAAATCATTGCTACTTGCTTTTTTAATTTCGATTGGTCGCGGTGGAAGTTCTTTTAGGTTTTGTTCTGCTTCTTTTCTTATTTCATTCTCAGTAACTGAAACGGCTTTAGCCTCTTCGATCCATTGGCCTTTTTCTTTGTCAAACTCGTAAAAATTGAAATCACTTTCTTCTTCAAATGAGGCAAGTTCAATTTCAATGGTTTTATTGTTGTCAATGCGAATTTCTTCACCATTCTGAGAACCTGATATATTAAACATCCCAGCAGATTCAAACGAACCCATTTCGCCATCTTCTGTTGTGATATTCATCGGAATTCCGCTCAATATTATATCTGTTGCATCATGAAATTCTTCAAAAGTTACTTCAACATCACCTGAAATTGGATTTCCTTTTTTGTCAACAAATGCATCTTTCGGAATGGTGATTTTAGAACCTGTTTTGGTAACAAGTTCATGGCTTTCAGATGCATTTATCTTAAATACATATGGTGGTTTTTTAACATTTGGAAGAGGAACATCTACCTGTTGTTCAATTGCAGGAATGTCATTTGAAATAGAAGCTGTGGTGGTGTTTTTAACTTTCGTACACGATGCAAGTATGATCAGTACGGTACTCAGTAATAAGAAGGTGTTTTTCATAACAATTCGGTAATTAAGGTGTGTAATCTGAACGTAGTTCGAAACACAATTATTGTAAATACGGTTTAATACCTGTAAAAGTTACAAGTATTAATTGGAGCATCTACCAAGAATACCCAGCACCAAGTGATAGGAATGTTGGTGAACCTAAATTTACACTTGAGTTTATATAGAGATTGTCGTTTAAAAAAAATTCAAACTCAGCTAGGAGAATGGATAACCGCAATTGAGTATACGTTTCGTTTAGCTGTGTTTGAAATGAGCTATTTGTTAGGGTCATAAATTTTTTTGTCGTGTAATCATAACCCATTCCTATTCCAGATTGTAATGAATACTGATTGGCTTGCAGCCATTTGAATTTGCCTAGAAGACCTAAGTATTTGACATTAAAAGTACCATTTTCAATTGTTATCGAATTGGTTTTTATGTCGAAAGGTACTTGATGAAAAGAGGCTTGTATTCCAAAGTTAAACCTTTCTTTAAGCTGATATGAATAAGAAATTCCAATGACTGCCTTATTGGATCTTTTAGTAAAAACGGATTGGCTATCTAAAGAAACAGGAAGGTCTGATTCAGGACTTAATCCAACAAATATTCCAGCTTTTGAAACGTTCGTATTTTGAGCATTGCTCAACCCAAAAAGGCCAATACACAATGTCAAAAAGAACCATTTCATTTTTAGGAATGGATGGCTCTATTCTCAGTGGCAGCTAAAGCAGCCTCTTTCGTAACTTCACTTGTGGTAGGGTGAGCATGACACGTTCTTGCTATGTCTTCAGCACTTGCCCTAAATTCCATAGCAACTGCAATTTCCGCAATCATATCTGCAGCTCTAGCTCCAATCATATGAGCACCTAAAACTTCATCAGTTTCTTTATCAGCAAGTATTTTTACAAAACCGTCTAAATCCATTCCTGCAACCGCTCTTCCATTCGCTCTGAAAGGAAACTGACCTGCCTTGTATTCTACTCCTTCAGCCTTAAGTTCCTCTTCTGTTTTTCCTACAGATGCAACTTCTGGCCAAGTGTAAACAACACCAGGTATCAGATTATAATTGATGTGAGGCTTTTGACCTGCTAATATTTCAGCAACCATTACACCTTCTTCTTCTGCTTTGTGAGCTAACATAGCTCCTTTAACCACATCACCTATTGCATAAATGTTAGACGCTGATGTTTGTAAATGATCATTTACTTCTACTCGTCCTTTGTCATCCAATTTTACACCAGCCTTGTCTGCATTCAACCCGTCGGTGTATGGTTTTCGTCCAACTGAAACCAAGCAATAATCTCCCTCTAAAATAACTTCACCTTTTTTACCTTCAGCTTTAACAACAACTTTTTTACCTTTTGTAGTTACAGAAGTAACTTTATGTCCAAGATGAAATTTCATCTTTTCTTTCTTCATTACTCGGGTTAATTCTTTTCCAAGACTTGCATCCATTGTAGGAATAATACTTGGAGCATATTCTACAACAGAAACATCTGAACCCAATCGGTTATAAACAGAACCTAATTCAAGACCAATTACACCGCCACCAATCACAATTAAGTGTTTTGGTATTTCTTTTAAACTTAAAGCTTCTGTTGAAGAGATAACTCTTTTTTTATCGATCTCCATTCCTGGAAATGATGCAGGTTTACTACCTGTTGCAATAACAATATTCTTAGCTGAAATCTTCTCTTTTTTGTCACCAGCTATTTCAATTGTAGTTGCGTCAATAAAGGAACCCATTCCCGTGAAAACATCAATTTTATTCTTTTTCATTAGAAAATCAATGCCTTTGGTCATCTGATCTACTACACCTTGTTTTCGAGTAATCATTTGACCGAAATCAATTTTAGGTGTGCCAATTTTTATTCCATGAGCTTCAAATTTATGAACAGCATCATGATATTGGTGGCTACTGTCTAACAACGCTTTACTTGGGATACATCCTACATTTAAGCAAGTTCCACCAAGCGTGCTATACTTTTCAATTATAGCAGTTTTCATCCCAAGCTGTGCACATCGAATGGCACAAACATATCCTCCAGGTCCAGAGCCAATTATGGCTACATCATAGTTATTCATTTTTAATAAATCTCTTCTAATTGTTGAACTTTAATACCTGCCGAAAGCACATTTGGCAAGTTTTCTAATCGCATATATTGTTCTATTTTAACGGTATAGGTACCTTTTTGTTTAAACGTTTGCTTGCCTAGAATTGGCAATTGAAATGTGATTGCATCTCCAATTCCACTTCCCAACCATTTCCCTGAATTTTCAGCCAATTTTAGATTTATAACTTCCTTAGTTGCAGTGCTATCAGGAGCAATTATGGTTAATCTTACATATAAATTTGAATATCCATAGTCCCCATTTATTCTCACGTTTGCGTATAGTTGATGATAATAATCTGATTGTGGTTGAAAGGTATCCATCACAACATTTTTGTAATGCCATCCACTTTCAGGTAACGAATGGTATTGGTCTACTAACACATCTGAATTACAACCGATTAGTGTAAGGAAACTAACAAACCCTATGAGCACGTATTTTTTCAAAATTTACGAGCAAAGGTAAAACTTTATACAAGTTGAAAAACATTTATTCTACACATATATAAATTGACATCAACTGTTCTTAAAAAAAACAATCAAGTTGTCGTTTACCTTTTTAAATTTGACAGTATATAGTAATTATGACACGCTTATTTTTTACCACTTTATTATCATTTTCCTTATTTCTTTCATATGCTGATGATTTGAAATCAGTGAACTCACAAATTTCGAAGGTTACAGTTTTTCTGAATGGGGCTCAAGTAACTCGAGATTTTGATGCATCTTTAAAATCAGGAACAAGCACCATTAAAATAGTAGGCCTAACTCCTTACTTAGACGCTAAAACGCTTCAATTAAAAGGAGATGGTGACTTTACTATTTTATCAATACGTCATCAGATGAATTATATTGATGAGAAAGAAGTTGAAGGAGATCTAAAGGAAATTTCAGATAGTATGAACTTCTATCAGCGGGCCTATAAGCAAGTTGAAATTGAATTGAATTCATTGAGCCATAGCGAGTCATTTCTACAAAGTAATCGCAATGTGAAAGGTAACAACAATAATTTAGATGCCGCAACATTAAAAGGGGTTCATCAATATTATTACAATGAATTATTGACAATTAATAGAAAACGAAACGACTTAAACTATCAAAAAGCAGGAATTAGTGCAGCGATGTCTCGGTTTAGAAAGCAATTGAATGCCTTAAATAGTAAACTTACAAAAAATACCAGTGAAGTACTCGTTGAATTACAAGCAGATAACGTAACCGTCGGTAAATTTCAATTGAGTTACTTAGTAAATCATGCCAGTTGGTATCCGAGTTATGACATTCGTGTGGGTACCATTAATGAACCATTAAAATTAGTTTACAAAGCCAACGTGCAACAGAATACTGGAGAAGATTGGGACAATGTTAAACTTACATTTAGTAATGCAAATCCTTACCAGAGTGGAGACCTTCCAATTTTGAAACCGTATTATTTGAATTATGTATCTGGTGGATATAACCGGAATCCATATAAAGCAAATGCTAGTCAGAATTCATATAACTTAAATAATTATATCAGTAGCAATGTTACCCAAGCGAGTGGGCGAGTGGTAGATCAAAACAGTCAGCCAATTGCATATGCAACCATTAAAGTTCAAGGAACATCAGTAGGTACGGTAACAGATGAAAGTGGAAACTTCTCGATTTCCTTACCTCAAGGGAAAAATCAACTATTCGTTAGTAATATTGGTTACTCGGATAAATGGCAAGCAGTAAGTGCATCATCTGGAAATGTGATTGTGCTAAATAGTTCGCAAGCATCTGTAAATGCAATTGCTTTAGATGAAGATGGTGATGGGGTTGGAGACTTTTATGATTTACAAATGGAAACATCTTCCCCAGAAGTGATGGTTAGAGGTATCACAGCGAGCAAATCGTATAATAGACTATCATTTACTGCACCTAGAAAAGCAAAATATGAGGCAAAAGCCATAACCGTGATGCCAATGGAAAATCAAACAACCCTCGAATTAAGCTTAGAAATTCCGTTTACCATTAAGAGTACTGGAAAACAAAAAATTGTTTCAATTAATGAAGTTGACGTACCAGCATATTATGAGTATCGAACAGTACCTAAATTGGAGCAAGCAGCGTTCTTAATTGCTCGAGTTGCTGATTGGGGTGAATACAATTTGTTGGAAGGAGAAGCTAATTTGTATTTTGAGAACACATATATTGGTAAATCAATATTGGATGTGCGGTTCCTTACAGATACACTCAATATTTCTTTAGGAAGGGATAAAAATGTTTTAGTAAGCCGTCAAAAAGTAAAGTCGCAAACAAGCAGAGTGTTAATAGGAAAAGACAAAATAGAGAAACGTCAGTTTGAGATTAAAGTAAGAAATAATAAGAGCCAACCAATTAACCTTATTGTATATGACCAAGTTCCATTATCCCAACGTCCGAAAGATATTATAGTTGATTTAAAAGATAAAAGTGGTGCTAATCATGATCTTAGAACAGGTGAATTGAAATGGGATGTAAGAATTAATGCCTATGAGACAAAGGAACTTTCTATGAAATACCAGGTTAAGTTTCCTCAAAACCAGCAGATCAATATTGAGTAGTTAGGCTAATTTATAACCAAGTCTTTGAACTAATTCAGACGATGTAGCTAGAATGATATCTGTATTTGCATAGCTATTTCGTAAGTTACGTATAAATTCTTCTTTCGATGATGAGGTTATTTCAGAGAGTGTATCTTCATTTTTCCAGATATAAACCTTAAACCGATTAAACAGAGAATCCAAATAATCTTGAATTTCTACATCAATTGGTTCAAAAAATTCTGGATTAAATTCGATTGTCCCAATAGTATTTTTGAAGCTAGCTAAAGTCTCTTCCATCCCTTCAATTACAAACGGCTCATATCCTTCCACATCTATTTTGAAGAGCAATAAGTCATTAGAAAAATGCAAATCTTTAATCAGATTATCAATGCTATCTTTTTGTACTTTTATTTCTTCCAGATCAGTTTGTTTTAGAGATTCATCTAAGATGGCAGAAGAACCCCCGCTCCAATTTTTCTTTATATAGAAACTAGCTTCTTCCTCAGTTTTGTTTGATAACAGGCAATGAAATACCTGCATTTGATCCTTATTTGGGTGTATGTTTTGAGATTTTAAGATTAACGGAATTATAGTTGGGTCAGCTTCAAAACCCAATACCATTGTTTCTTTATTGTAAATAGGGAAAAACAAGATTTCACCATAATTAATGCCGCAATCAAGAACTAGATTGGGATTTAAATCGACTGCTTTTAGCCAAAATTGTTTAATCCATTGTTGTCCGCTTGCATTGCTCATTAGCAATGATTTACCACGCCTTTCCTTAGGATTTGTATGAATAAAATTGTCAGAGCCAGTTACCTTAAGCTTTGAAGGTGAAAAAGACTTGTATTTCAGAAATACGCGTAAACTTAAATACGCATTATATAAAGTGTGGCTCCGTTTAATAAATCGTACTACACTCATGGTTTTAGAGGAACCTTATTCAATCCTAATCGTCTTCTATTTTCTTTTTTAAACTTTTTGGTAGCCCATCTACATGAACCATAAAGTTAATTGTTTTATAAGCTACATAAGGCATTGATGCATAAAAGTAACCATCACAATCATTGTACTTTGTACCCCAGCTATTTTTTACAATAAAGTACTCATTACCTTCTTGATCTGTAACAAGACCAGTGAAGTGCATTCCGTGATCGTCTGTTGTTTTGTAATTATCAAACGCTTCTTGTCTCATTTCTTGCGTTATTTCTTTCTCAGGACCTGGATTGTCAAATTGCGTTCCTTCTTTTTTAGCACCTGCATCATTAAAGTGCTTGCTGTCCTTCCCTTTTGCTTTTAGTGCAGATTCGTCTTCTGGAACAATTGCTAAACCATCTCTAAAACTAAACCCTTTTTCACTTACATCAGCTGCCCATCCAATAGAATAGCCATTTAAAACAGCATGTTTCATTGCGTCCATCATTTCTTCCATTGGGATGTTATATACCTCTTCCCAGATCCAGTTGTCTGGAACTTCTAATACAAAATCATCGTTAAACGGATGGTGTGTGAATGAAGATATAATCACATAATCATCCATATCAAATCCTAAGCTTTCAGAAAAACTTTTTGCCGTATAAGACTTCCCTTTGTATTCAAAGTTTTCAGGAATGGTGCCTAAATAGGCATCCAATACAGCATTGTAAGCTTTCTTCCAACTTGTAGTAAGATTTCCTTGCTTGTTTGCTATTACTGCATCTAATATCCCTTTAAGTATAGATTCCATTTCACTGTGATTGTGATTTTCCATACCATATTCTAATCCTTTATATGCCTCTTGAGGCATAATACCATACTTCTCTATTACATAAGGAATGTCATGAAATGCTCCTCCTTGTCCGAAATTTGCAGACCCATGCATTCGAACGTAATTCTCTGCCTTGTCTTCGTATGCCTTTCTAACAACGTACATTTCACTAAGTTTATGTGTTCCTTTACCCTGTCTGATAAGTTCACTCTCCATAAAACTTAATGCAGAGAAACTCCAGCATGTTCCTGTTCTACTTTGATTTTGAACGTCATTAGCTTCGATATCAGCTTTTACGGTAAAGATATAATTACCATCTTTTTTGTTTCTTAATGTATCCTGAGCTTGTAGACTGTATTGAAAAACAAATAAGCTTACAACAAGCAAGAAAGAGACGAATGAATATTTTTTCATATAGGCCGTGAAATTAAAGAAAACTACCAAAAAATGATTTCAAAATCGATTAAAAACTGAGATATCAGCATAAGTTTGTTTCAAGAACATGCGATTTCACTTAATTCTAGTACTTGTTTCTTGTTTTAGCCTTGTTTTTAGTCAAGATTATGATGCACTCATTAAGGCTGAAGGTAAGGCGTATTATTCAAAACAGAATGCCTCTCATAAGCGAGTTGGACAGAATTACGATGTAGTATATCACAATCTAAAACTTACAATTGATCCGGCGGTTAGGCTTATTTCCGGAAGTGTTGTAACACAATTAGTAACACAAGAAGATAATTTTTCATTGTTTTCTTTTGATTTGGATGACCGGATGATTGTGGATTCGGTAATTTTCGAAAACAATTCATTAAGCTTTAACCATACCTCTGATGAGGTTCAAATTACTATACCTGCTTTGCCCAAAAACACTTCAATTGTTGTTGAAGTCTTTTATTCAGGAAATCCTAGTCTAAATGAACAAAGAGGATTCAGCTATGACAATCAAAAAGATGGACCAATAGCTTGGACACTATCTCAACCTTATGGAGCTTATGGATGGTGGCCGTGCAAGCAGCAACTTGAAGATAAAATTGATTCCTTGGATATGGAGATTACTACTCCTAAAGGGAATAAGGCTGCGGGATTGGGTTTATTGCAGCGAGTAGATACATTGGCTGATAGCAGTTTGGTATTTCATTGGAAGCATCGTTATCCTGTGGTAACCTATCTTGTTGCAGTTGCGGTAACAAATTACTATGAAGAGAGTCATTATGTAATGCTTTCCAATGGTGATTCGGTATTGCATTTAGACTACCTCTATCCGGCTTATAAACCTCAAGCAGATGTACTTCGGAAAGAAATTGATGGTCAAATGTTCTTATTTGACAGTTTGTTTGGAGCATACCCGTTTAAAAATGAGAAATATGGTCATGCACAGTTTGGAAGAGGAGGTGGAATGGAGCATCAAACAATGAGTTTTATGAGTGATTTGAATTTCGATTTAATGGCACATGAGTTAGCTCATCAGTGGTTTGGTAATAAAATTACATGCGGTAGTTGGCAAGATTTATGGTTGAATGAAGGATTTGCAACGTATCTAAATGGGCTTGCTCGTGAGTTTTTACGTGAAGAACAAGAATGGTACGAATTCTTGGAAGTTAGCATTGATAAAGTAACAAGTCAACCAAATGGACCCGTATTTGCTTATGATACTACAGATGTAGGAATCTTATTTGATGGAAATTTAAGATATAGAAAAGGAGCTATGGTGCTTCATATGTTGCGATGGGAGATAGGTGACGATGCTTTTTTCAAAGGCATGAGGGACTATGCTTTAGATGCCAATTTATGTTACGACTTTGCGAAAACCGGAGATTTCCAAAGCTATATGGAGGATGCAGGAGGAGTAGATCTTACAGACTTCTTCAATCGTTGGGTATATCAAGAGGGTTTCCCAAAAATTACAACACGATGGAAACGAACTGCTGGAAATGGCATTGAATTGAAACTTGCTCAAACAACATCTCACCCAACTGTTAGTTTTTTTCCGCTAAAGATTGAGTTAGAATTATCCGGCGAAGGAAAGGATACAGTTATAACCGTAAACCATTGGAATATGAACGATTCTTACATTCTTAGTGTTGGATTTAAAGTGGAGTCAATAACGTTTGATCCACATCATTGGTTGGTGGCAAAAAACACATTAGTAGAAGAGGATCATGTGGATGTAGCTCGGATTACCGCATACCCAAATCCAGCTGGAAATGAAATTTCAGTTTTTGTGAAGGATAAGAAAATTGATACCATTGAGATTGTTGACATTCAGGGCAAAGTGGTTAGAAAACTTGATGTAGAGGAATTAAAGAATCAAATCGTAAGACTAAGCACACAGGGTTTAATGCAGGGATTATATTTCATTAAAGTATTTTCTGGAGATGAAAGCCTAGTTCTAAAATTCGTTAAAGAATAGCTTCCTTATTTTACAACTCCTATTAAAACACCTAGTTGGCCGTCCAATTGTTTCCAATTTTTTTCAGGAAGATATGTTCTACTCACAAATCCATCCAGATATAACGCAGTTGAACAGTTATTTTCTTTGAAAAAGCTCGCAAAATCATAAAAGTTTATTCTTTCTTTTGACATTGCAAAAAGGAGTTCTCCATTTGGTTTAATTCCTACACCATTACGGATATGAAGATTTGTTGAACCTTTAGTGAGTAAGGGATTTATGGTGTCGTTGTATAAGAGCAATGGCCCTGATTGAGTAGCGAAATTTATAGTTGAGTCACTAACAAAATTTTGAGTTTTTACGATTGAAGCAATTTTATCTTTAGAGATTGAGAAAACGCCATTCGGTTGTAAGTAAAAGTTGCCATAGGCTTCTCTGACATTATTAATTTTGGATATAACTTTTCCGTTTTCAATATAAAGACCAAGTGGGGAGAAATCTTTCTTGAACATACCTCCATTAATTGCAAATATGAGTTCATCATTTTGCCTAATTAGCCATGATTTTAATTTACCAATTGAATTAAAATATGAACCAGAGTCGTTCTTTAGGAAGAATTTGATATTTGACGATTTCGGATTTAATGAATACCATACAATATTGGAATTTTCAATTCCTTGGTTCGTATTTAGAGTTGAAGTGTTATTGCATGAAAAAATCATGATAACAGACCCTAAAAGTACGACTAAACTTTTATGTATGAATATTGTCTTATTTCTCGATAGCATCAATTAGTGCTTTGTCAAAAGGCTTCACTTTAGAATCGAAATGTGAGACCAAATTTCCAGATTCATCAATTAGAAATTTATTGAAATTCCAACTGACTTTAAAATCGCCTAATTGGTTTTTATCTTTCGTAGTAAGCCATGAATAAATAGGATGTTGTTCGCTTCCTTTGACACTTATTTTGGTTGTAATTGGAAATGTAACACCATAGTTTTTAGAACAGAATTCAGCGATTTCCTCTTTGCTGCCAGATTCTTGTTTTAAGAATTGATTGCATGGGAAACCAATGATTTGTAAATTGTCTCCATACTTTTCATGCAATTTTTGTAAACCAGCATATTGTGGTGTAAAACCACATCTAGAAGCTACATTAACTATAAGTATCTTTTTACCTTTAAAATCACTCATTCGTATCGTGTCTTGTTCGTCGAGAGTAAGTATATTTAAATCATAAAAGGATGAAGTGGTTGTAATCATGTTTGTATTTAATTCTGTTTTTTGTTTTGTATTTTGAGAGTTAGTGGTGCAATATGATAAAATGAAGGCAGCTAAAAGAAAATATAATGGTTTCATATATTGTGAACAAAAGTAGAGATAGATGGTATTATATGTGCTAAAACTTTTAGATTAAAACAGCAAAATTTAACTTTGTTTGAGATAAGTTCCATGAAACAAGAAGAAGACAACAAACCATATTATACAGGTGAAGCAAAGTTTTCTCCGATTCCACTTATTGTATCATCACCAGTTATCCGTCCCGAAGATAAAGGAAAGATAAAAAGTTCGGCCGTAGAAACAATGCAAAAGCAAGCAAATCAGCAAATTGCAATGCTAAGAAAACAAGCTGAAGTGATTATGGGCCAAGTCAAGGAAATTGAACAGCGACTAGAAGTTTCTTACGGAATTTATGAGGCTGAAATGAAGTTTACACCTCAAATAAATGAGTTGTATCATTTGTATGAAAAAGAAGGTAATAAAGTTCTTTCATTCATTTCGCCAAAAGAATGGGGTTCTAAAATGCCGTATGATTTGTTTCTGGCTTCGGTTAAACTTTTACCCGATAAGACTTGGGAAGTAATAGAAAAAGCAACGAAGAAAAGTCAAATTGAGCAATAACAATTTTGGCTCTTATTGTATCACAATAATTGTATTTACCTTTTTAGCTTCTTGAGTTATTTCTACAATATATTTCCCAGTACTCAGATTGTCCAAGTCAACTTTTGTTGTTCTTCCGAATAGCGGTATGGCTTTAACTTCTTT